>NZ_NCSR01000010.1:0-150950 GCF_002105485.1 Leifsonia sp. NCR5 | reverse complement strand
AAGCCGCCCCCACCGCCTCGGCGCCGACCCTCGCGCACGCGGCCAAGGCCGACGTCCCTCCGGGATTCTTCCGCGGCTGGGTGCGGGCGGTCACGCGGTTCCCGATCGTCACCATCGTGGGCGTCATCGCCATCCTCGGCGTCGCCACCATCCCCGCCGCCCAGCTGAGGCTCGCCCTCCCCGACGCGGGCTCGCACGCCGAGGACGACCCGGCGCGCATCGCATACGACCTCATCTCCGAGCACTTCGGCCCGGGATACAACGGACCGTTGATCGTCACGGGCTCGATCATCTCCAGCACGGACCCCGTCGGACTGATGACGAAGATCGGCGACGAGCTCGCCGACCTCCCCGGCGTCGCCGCCGTGCCGCTCGCGACCCCGAACCAGACGGCGGACACCGGCATCGTGCAGGTCATCCCGACCACCGGTCCCGACTCGGAGAAGACGGCGCAGCTCGTCTCGGACATCCGGGCGAAGCACCAGCACTTCCTCGACGAGTACGGCGTCGACCTCAAGGTCACCGGCAACACGGCGGCGCAGATCGACGTGTCGGACAGGCTGGGCGGCGCCCTGCTGCCGTTCGGGATCCTGGTGGTCGGGCTCTCGCTGGTGCTGCTGACGATGGTGTTCCGGTCGATCGCCGTGCCGATCAAGGCGGCGCTCGGCTACCTGCTCTCGGTCGGCGCGGCGTTCGGCGCCGTGACGGTCGTGTTCGAGTGGGGCTGGCTGTCCGACGCGCTCAACGTCGCGAAGACGGGGCCGGTGATCAGCTTCATGCCGATCATCCTGATGGGCGTGCTGTTCGGGCTCGCGATGGACTACGAGGTGTTCCTGGTCAGCCGCATCCGGGAGGACTACGTGCACGGCGGCAACGCCAGGCGCGCGGTCGAGAGCGGGTTCGTCGGGTCGGCGAAGGTGGTGACCGCCGCCGCGATCATCATGATCTCGGTGTTCGCCGCGTTCGTCCCCGAGGGCGACACGTCGATCAAGCCGATCGCGCTCGGGCTCGCCGTCGGCGTCTTCGTCGACGCGTTCATCGTGCGGATGACGCTGGTGCCCGCGGTGCTGCAGCTGCTCGGCGAGAAGGCCTGGTGGATGCCGCGCTGGCTCGACCGCATCCTGCCGTCGTTCGACGTGGAGGGCGACGGCCTGCAGAAGGAGCTCGACCTTGCCGACTGGCCGGAGCCGGGCGGCCGTTACATCGCGGCAGCGGACGGACTGACCATCAGCGCCAAGAAGCGGCCGCTGTTCTCCGACGTGTCGTTCCGCCTCACGGATGGCGAGGTCCTGGTCGTGCAGGGCGACGACCGCACGGCGTCCCTCGCGCTGCTGATGGCGATCACCGGACGCACCAAACCGGATGCCGGCACGATCAAGGTGGCCGGCTTCGTCCTGCCGACCCGCGCGGCCGGCGTGCGCTCCCGCACCGCCGTCGTGCGCCTCGGCACCTCGGAGACGCCCGTGCACGACGTGCGGAACGCGCTCACCGGTCACCCGCAGCTGCTCGCGCTCGACGCCGTCGATGCGGTGACAGACCCGGTGGAGCGCCGGCGCATCCGGTACGAACTCTCCGACGCGGTCAACCGCGCACGGGACGACGAGCGGCCGTTCGCCATCGTCGTCAGCTGCGTCGATCCCGCCGAACTCGACGAGCTGCTCCCGGACAGCGTCGTGCCGACCTCGCTCGGCAGGACGGACCGGCCAGGCAGCGGCGAGCATCTCGCAGCCGACCACGCCGTGCACCAGCACTCCGCCCCCGCACACCCCGCAGACAGCACCACCGAGAAGGCGATCGTCCGATGACCACCCCGACCTCCCCGACCACGCCGCTCCGCCGCCCGCGCTCGCTGTTCTCCCTGGAACGGATGCGCTCCGACAAGCGCGTCACCTGGCTCACCATCGCCGGCCTGCTGCTGGTGCCGCTGGTGATCGGCGGCCTGCTCGTCTGGGCGCTCTGGAACCCGACCGAGCGCCTCAGCGACGTGAAGGCGGCCGTCGTCAACCTCGACCAGCCGGTGGAGATCAACGGCCAGACCGTCCCGCTCGGGCGACAGCTGTCCGCCGGACTCCTCAACGGGAAGCCGGACAACTACAGCTGGGTGCTCACCGACAAGAAGGACGCCGACGCCGGGCTCGCCGACGGGACGTACGTCTCGGTCGTGACCATCCCCAAAGACTTCTCGAAGGCCGCGACGTCGCCGTCCGGCTCTGCCGCCGACGCCGAGCAGGCGACCATCGACGTGCAGACCAGCGAGAAGTCGAAGCTCGTCGACCCCGCGATCAGCCAGGCCGTGACCACCACGGCGACCTCCGTGCTGAACACGCAGCTCACCTCCACCTACCTGGAGAACGTCTATGTCGGCTTCAACACGCTGCACGACCAGATCGCGAAGGCGGCGAGCGGGGCCACCGAGCTGTCCGGCGGGGCGTCGCAGCTGGCGTCCGGCGCGCACCAATTGAGTGACGCATCCAGTCAGCTGGCGTCCGGGGCCTCAGCGCTCTCGAGCGGCGTCGGCCAACTCTCCGACGGCGTCGCGTCGCTCGCCGGCGGCCTGACCACACTGCAGCAGCAGACCGCGGCACTCCCCGATCAGACCCAGCAGCTCGCCGCGGGAACGGCCGGGGTGTCGAGCGGTGTGAACGCCACCGTCGCCGGGCTGCAGAAGCTGGCAGCGGGATGCGCGGCCGTCCACGGCCCGAACGACCCGATCTGCGCGGGCATCAGCCAGACCATCGCCGGCATGACCACCGGCCAGGGCGGCTCCCCCAGCCTGGTGGATGCGGCGGGTTCCGTCGCCGCAGGCACCCAGCAGCTGGCAGCGGGGATGCCCGCGCTCACCGCCGGGATCGGCCAGAGCGCATCCGGTGCGAGCCAGCTCGCCTCGGGGGCGTCGCAGTCCGCGTCGGGAGCGTCGTCGCTCACGAGCGGCACCCAGCAGCTCGCGACGGGCGTCGCCGGGCTCGCGACCGGGGCGGACCAGACCAGCGCAGGCACCGCATCTCTCGCCTCCGGGCTGAAGGAGGCGGCGGACAAGCTGCCCAACTACTCGAGCGACGAGCGCTCCAACCTGGCGACGGTCGCCTCACAGCCGGTCACGCAGAACAGTGAAGGCACGAGCGGATTCGGGCAGACCAGCATCCCGTTGTTCGGCGCCGTCGCGCTCTGGCTCGGTGCCCTCGCGACGTTCCTGGTGCTGCAGGCGGTCTCCCGCCGCGCACTGCTGACGACGCGCGCATCCGGTCGCATCGCGCTCGACGGGTTCCTGCCCGCCGCGGCGATCGGCGCGATCCAGGGCGTCTTCGTGGCGGGCGTGATGCAGTTCGCGCTCGGTCTCGACGTGGGCCACTGGTTCGGCTTCGCCGGGGTGGCGGTGGCGGTGGGCGTGGCGTTCGCCGCCGTGAACCACGGGCTGGTCGCCCTCCTCGGCGGCGTCGGGCGGTTCGTCTCGATGCTCGTGGTGGTGGTGACCCTCGCATCCGGGATCGTGTCGACCGTGCCCGGGTTCTTCTCCAGCGCGGTGCAGTGGATGCCCACCTCGGCGGCGATCACGGCGTTCCGCGGCGTCGTCGAGTCGACGGACGGCGTCTGGCGCGGCCTCGGAGCGCTCCTGCTCTGGGCGGCTGTCGGGTTCGCCATCTCGGCCATCGCCGTGGCGCGCCGTCGCATCGTGCGCGTCGCCCAGCTGCTCCCCGCCGAGTAACGAGGCCATCGAGCCGGGAGTTATGTACGCCGCGCCCGGCGTGTCGCGTGCATAAGTCCCGGCTCGATGATGTGGGGATGGGGGCCGAGGCGGAGAGGGCGGGTCAGAGGGTGGCGATGAGGGCGAGCGTCGCGAGGATCACGGTGAGCGGCGCGACGATGGCGCCGAGGAGGATGTAGCGGCTCCAGCGGATCTCGACGTCGAGCGACGTGAGCCTCTGGTGCCAGAGCAGCGTGGCCAGCGACGCCCACGGGGTGATCAGCGGCCCGGCGTTCACGCCGATCAGCAGCGCGACGAGCCGCGCCGGGCTGCCGGCGACCGGTTCGAGGGCGAGGTAGGCGGGGAGGTTGTCGATGGCGTTCGCGCCGACCATCCCGGTCAGCGACAGCCGCAGCAGCGCGAGCGGCGAATCCCCCGTCCCCGACACCACGGCGAGCAACTCGCCCAGGCCGACGGAGTGCAGCGCCTCGATGAACAGGAACAGACCGGACGCCAGCACGACGAGCTGCCACGGCACCAGCCCGAACCGGAGCACCGAGCGGCGGCGCACCAGGAACACCACGCCGAGGACCACGGCGGCCCCCGTCGCGGGCATCCACACCGGGATGCCGGACACCAGCAGAGGCACGAGCGCGACCACCACGGCGGCGCTCCACCAGAACAGCACGGGGTCTTCGATGCCGTCGATGTCCCCGGTCTCGTAGCGGGTGAGCAGGCGGCGGCGGTAGATCAGGAAGATCGCGACGACGGGCACGACGATCGCCACGATGGCGGGCGCTGCGGTGAGCGCGGCGAACTGCAGCGGGCTCGGATCCCCCATCGCGTGCTGGGCCAGCAGGTTGGTCAGGTTCGACACCGGAAGCAGGAGCGAGCCGGTGTTCGCGAGCCACACGGTGGTGAGCGCGAACGGCAGAGGGTCGAGGCCGGCATGGCGGGCGAGCACGATGACGACGGGCGTGAGCAGCACGGCCGTCGTGTCGAGCGACAGGAAGATGGTGCTGAGCGCGGCAACGGCTGCCACCAGCAGCCAGAGCACCCAGGCCCGTCCGCGACCCCAGCGTGCCGTCTGCTGCGCGATGGCGGTGAAGAGTCCAGCCTCCGCCGCCAGCTCCGTGACGACCGTGACGGCGACCACGAACAGCAGGATGGGCCACACCCTGTCCCCGAGCTGCGCGGCGTCCTCCAGGGGGAGGATGCCGGTCGCGACTGCGACGATTCCGAGCAGGAGGAGAACAGCGCCGACGATCGCGGTGCGCATCCATCGTCCTTTCGTGTCGTGGGTGTGTTCGCTGCTGCGGTTCTCGACGCGGCTCTGCGAGCGTACGCTACGAAACGCACCCGGTAGCGTAGTGCCAGGAGCGAAAGGATGCGGATGCGCAAGTTCATCTTCAACGGAGCGATCATCAGTGCCGCCTTCGGGCTCTGGACGACCATCCAGACCACCCGCTCAGGCGCGAAGGACTGGCGGGTGCCCCTGCTGTGGATCAGCGCGGCCCTGTCGCTCGTCATCGCGGTCGGCACGGTGCTCGAAGAGTCGAAAGAAGCCGAGATCAGCGAGAAATCGCGCTGATCGCACGGCGTGTCCGCGCCGAATCTGAGATTTCTTCCAGGACACTTGTATTCAAGTGCAAGAACAGCCTGGAAGGGGTTGGATCATGTTTGGTCGTAGGCGGCACGCCGCCGCGGTTCCGGCGGCTCCGGTTCCACAATTGACGGACGCCCAGATCCTCGAACTCGTCCACGGCAAAGTGGCCGAGTTGATCGGTGAACGCGGTGAATGGACCGTGTCCCGACGCGCCGCAGACGACACCGACACGATCTTCCACTCGGTCCTCGCCCAGTCGGTCAGCCTCAGCATCACGACGGCCCTCGTGGAGGCACGCCAGCGCGTCGCCGCCGGCGAGACCATCGCGACCGCCGAGCCACAGCACCTCGCCGCGGAGGCCCCTGCCTCCGAGCCCGTCGCGGCCGACGAGACCGCAGTGACGGTCGAGGCCGACACGACGACGGAGTCCGACGAGCCGGCCGCCTTCGGCTGGGAGCCCGCGCCGATCACCGTCTGGACCGACCTGCGCAAGCCGGTCACCGGCGAGATCCCCACCCTCACCGAGCGCTCCGCCGCCTAGCGCCCAGCCTCCGGCTAGCCGAGCGGGTGCCACGCGGCGGGCCCGCGTGAGCCTGCGCGGTATGTGGTCAGCGGGACGGCGTCCTTCTTCCACTCGCTGATCACCGGGGCGACGATGCGCCAGCACTCCACGGCGGTGTCTCCGCGCACCGACAGCGACGGGTCGCCGTCGAGGATCCCCTCCAGGACCTCCCCGTATGCGAGCAGCTCGCCCGGGCCGAACTCCACCGACAGGGATGCGCGCTCGATCGCGGTCGGGTCGCCAGGGCCGTTGATGTTCAGGTCGAGCGACATCTCGTCCGGCGCGAGCATGATCCGCAGCTTGGTCGGCTCCTTCACGCCGGTGAGCCCGGTCGGGATGTGCGGGGCCGGCTTGAACGTGACGACGATCTCGCGGCGCCTCTCCCCCAGTGCCTTGCCCGAACGCAGCGTGAACGGCACACCCGCCCAGCGCCAGGTGTCGATCTGGAAGGTCACCTCGGCGAGCGTCTCCGTCTCCCTGTCCGGGTCGACGCCTGGCTCCTTGACGTAGGACGGCACCTTGGCGCCCTCCACCGTGCCAGCCGTGTACCTCGCGCGCCTGCTCGACTCCACCGGGCTGTCGTTCCACACGCGGGTGGCGCGGAGCACAGCGCCCTTCGCATCCCGGATGTCCTGGGCGCCCATCGTCGACGGCGGCTCCATCGCCAGCACGGCGAGCACCTGCAGCAGGTGGCTCTGGATCATGTCGACCAGCGCGCCCGCCTTGTCGTAGTAGCGCGCCCTGCCTTCGAGGCCGAGGGTCTCGTCGTAGATCACGTCGACCCTGTCCACGTGCTGGCCGTTCCAGAGCGGTTCGAAGATGCGGTTCGCGAAGCGCAGTCCCACCAGGTTGAACACGGTGGAGCGTCCGAGGAAGTGGTCGACCCGGTGGATCTGATCCTCCGGCACGAGCTTCGCGAGCTGGGCGTTCAACGCGATCGCGCTGCGCCGGTCCGTGCCGAACGGCTTCTCCAGGGCGAGCGTCAAACCTGTGGGAAGTTTCAGCTTCTCGAGGGCCTTGCAGGCGAGCGCGGCGACCGCGGGAGGCAGTGCGAAGTACAGCGCGGGCACCCCGTCTGCTGCGTCGAGGATGCGCTGCAGGTCGTCCGGCGAAGTGACGTCGGCGCTGAGGTATGTCGTGCCGGAGAGGATCGCATCCACCGCCGGGCCACTGGCCTTCATGGTCTTGAAGGCCGCGCGCACCACGGAACGCCAGTGCGCGTCCGTCCAGTCCTCCGTGCCGGAGCCGACCAGTTTCACCGAACGCTCCGGGTGGTCGGTCAGCAGCTGTCCGAGTGCGGGAAGGAGGAGTCTGGACGAGAGATCGCCGCTCGCTCCGAGAATCACGAGAGTGGTCACCGACTGCGTCATGTCCATCACAGTACGGCCATACTGGAAGACATGTCGCTCCCCATCGAGGATTACGCCCTGATCAGTGACTGCTTCACGGGGGCCCTCGTCGGACGGGACGGCAGCATCGACTGGCTGTGCCTCCCCCGCTACGACGCGCAGTCGATGTTCGGCTCGCTGCTCGGCACGGAGGACCACGGGCGCTGGCTGCTCGCGCCGAGCGATCCGGATGCGCGCTCCGTGCGCCGCTACGAGGGCGACACGATGATCCTCGTCACCACCTGGACCACCGACAGCGGCGAGGTCGAGGTCACGGACGCGATGCCGATGGGCGACGGCCGGGCCGACCTGGTCAGGAGGGTGCGCGGCATCCGGGGCACCGTGCGGATGCGCCAGGACCTGCGCATCCGGTTCGGATACGCCAGCGCCATCCCGTGGGTGCGCAAGGACGGCTCCGAGCATCCGCCCGCGCTCATCGCCGTTGCAGGACCGGACGCGATCGTCGTGCGCGGCTCGGCGCTGCGGGCGACCGACCACGCGCACTCCGGCGAGTTCGCGATCACCGCCGGCGAGACCATCGACCTCAGCCTCACCTGGTTCCGGTCGCACAGGCACACCCCGTCTGCTCCGAACGTGGAGAAGGCGCTCGCCCGCACCCGCGACTGGTGGTCGAAGTGGGCGGAGGGCTGCCAGCACGACGGGCCGTACCGCGACGAGGTCGTGCGGTCGCTTCTGCTGCTGCGGGCCCTGACGCACCTGCAGACCGGTGGGATCGTCGCCGCGGCGACCACGTCGCTGCCGGAGAGCTTCGGCGGAGAACGCAACTGGGACTACCGGTACGTCTGGCTCCGGGATGCGTCGCTCACCATCTCCGCGCTGCTCGCCCACGGCTACGACGACTACGTCGACCACTGGAGGGACTGGCTGCTGCGCGCCGTCGCCGGAGATCCGGGCGACGTGCAGATCATGTACGGCCTCTCCGGTGAGCGCGACCTCTCCGAGCGCATCATCACCACCCTGCCCGGCTATCAGGGCGCCGCTCCCGTCCGGATCGGCAACGAGGCATCCACCCAGTTCCAGGCCGACGTGATCGGCGAGGTGATGCTCGCCCTCGACCACGGCCGCAGGAATGGCGTTGCGGAGACCAGGCTGTCCTGGGCGCTGCAGCGCGCGCTGATGGGCTACCTCGAAGACCATTGGCACGAGGCGGACCACGGCATCTGGGAGATCCGGGGAACCCCGCGGTTCTTCACGCACTCGCGGGCGCTGGTCTGGGCGGCATTCGACTGCGCGATCCGCGCGGTGGAGGACCACGGGCTCGACGGGCCTGTCGACCGCTGGCGGCAGCGCAGGGACGAGGTGCGCGCCGACGTGGAGGCGCACGGCTTCGACAAGGAGCGCGGGACGTACGTGCAGCACTTCGGCACCACCGAGGTGGACGCCTCCCTGCTGCAGCTGGCCCAGGTGGGCTACTGCGACTGGAACGACCCGCGGATGCTCGGCACCGTGCGCGCGCTGGAATCCGACCTGATGCGCGACGGCCTGCTGCTGCGCTACCGCACCGAGAACGGGGTGGACGGGTTGCCGCCCGGCGAGCATCCCTTCCTCGCCTGCTCGTTCTGGCTGGTGGAGCAGTACGCCCGCTCGGGCAGGGTGGACGATGCGCGCGAGCTGATGGACAGGCTGGTCGCGCTCGCCAACGACGTCGGCATGCTGTCGGAGGAGTACGACGTCTCCGGCGGCTCCCAGGCGGGCAACACGCCCCAGGCGCTCACCCACCTGACGCTCGTGCGGGCGGCGGATGCCATCTCCGACGCCCTCGGCCTCGGGCACGAACCGACCAGGGATGTCGTGCGCGGCCGGCGGTAGACTCTGTGACCGTGTTCCACCTCCCTGAGGACGCGTCGTGACCGACGCGTCGACCATCGAAGAGACCGAGCTCGGCGAACGCCTGGAGCTCGGATCGCCCTGGGTGACCATCGTCTGGAACGACCCCGTCAACCTGATGTCGTACGTGAGCTACGTCTTCCAGAGCTATTTCGGCTTCCCGCGCTCCGAGGCCGAGCGCCTGATGCTGCTCGTGCACAACGCCGGCCGCGCGGTCGTCGCGACGGGGACGCGCGAGGAGATGGAGCGGCACGTCGAGGCGATGCACGACTTCGGGCTCTGGGCGACCCTCACCAAGGCGGACGAGTGAAGCCGTTCCGGCGCGCGAGGGACGGCGCCATCGTCGCCGTGTTCGAGCGCGAGGAGGCCGAGATCATCGCCCGGCTGGCCTCGGAGTCCGCGGAGCTGGTCGAGGCGGTGCGGTCCGGGGTCGACCCGGCGAGCGATCCGGCCCTGCTGCGGCTGCTCCCGGATGCGTACCCCGACGACGCCGAGGCGTCCGTCGAGTTCCGGCGGTTCACCACGGACGGGCTCGCCGAGCGGAAGGCGCTGAACGCCGTGACCGTGGTGGAAGCGCTGAGCGCGGCGGGCGGCGTCGGCAACAGCGGCGGCGGCGGCTCGGCGCGCGGGCGCGTCGAGGTGCGGCTGGACGCGCAGGAGGCGACAGCGTGGATGCGCGCGATCGGCGACATCCGGCTGGTGCTCGCCTCCCGGCTCGGCATCGTGGAGGACGGAGACGACGGCGACGTGCACGACGACGAGACCGCCATGCTGCGCGCGATCTACGACTGGCTCGCGTTCGTGCAGGACACGCTCGTCGGCGCGGTGTGGAAGGACGCGCGCTGAGACACGCGCGGAGGCGCGCCCTCGCTCCCTCTCCCGTTCCCGGTCAGACCGGGAAGCGCACCGCCGCCGCCGCAGGAGCGCCGCCGGGGATCTCCTCCGCGCGCAGCGCGTACACGGTCGCCTTCGAGCCGAGCGCCCTGCGCAGGATCTCGTCGACGACACCGTAGTTGCCGGGCTCGTCCTCGTCCGCGTACGTGATGGCACCCGTCTCCTCGTCGAGCGTGCCAGGCACGCGCCGGTCGATGTCGACCACGATCGACTCGACGGCACCGTATGTCGCCGCCCTGGCCATGTCACTGAGGTCGGTGGTGGCCGTTCCGGCCGCCAGCCGCGCCTCGAAGTCCGCCTTCAGGGCTTCGGCCTTCCGCGCGTACACCGCGTCCAGGATGAGGCGCGCCTCCGCCGCGAGCTCCTCGTCCGTCTTGTCCTCCGGGTTGCCCGTGATCGTCTCGGGCACCAGCTTCGGGTAGGTGTTCACGTTGCGGAAGATCCCGATGAGGGGTTCGGCCGCCGCCAGGATGAGCGGGTCGGTCGAGTTGGCGAGGATGGGGTGCAGGGCGCGCTCGATCGCCTGGACGTACTCGCGCATCCTGACCTTCTGGCCTTCTGAGCCTTGGATGCGCCCATCCGGTGCCCGGCCGTTGATCGAGGCGACACCGGCCGCGTCCGCGACGTCCTTCGGCAGCCCGGGAACGTCGACGGTGGCCGCCGACGCCTGCGGGGAGACCTGGATGAGACGCACCGAGTTCTGCGCGAGCGCGAGGATCAGGGCGGTCTGCGGGAACGTGATCGTGCGCAGCAGCGGCTTCACGTAGAAGCGGTCGGCGATGTCGCAGGACGACCCCAGCCGGTTCGGCAGCCGGAAGGTCTCGCTGAGCTCGCCGTCGAGGAACACCGCGAGCGACCGCGACTGGTATCGCCAGAAGTCCCTGTCCTCCAGGATCGCCTCGCCCTCGCGCTGGATGGCGGCGATCCGCTGCTTCGGGATGCCGTCCTCCTCGAGCTTCTTGACCGCCTGCGCGAGGTGGTTCTTCAATTCGATCCTGGCGCGGTCCGCTTCGGCGGGGACGGTGCCTGTCGGCAGGTAGATGGTCACGGAGCCCGGTTGCCTCAACGCCGCGAACCTCTCGATGTCGGCCTTCGTGGGAATGTCTTTGTATTCCATTTCCGACTCCCTCGGTCGAGTGCTGTCCGGTCTCGCCAGTCTGGTCGTGCCCCCTCCCGTTGACAAGCCCCGAAAACGCGCCTACCGTCACCTAAACCGGTTTAGACACAAAGGACGCGACGATGCGAGACCTCCGAAACCACCCAGTACGACGCCGCTCGACGGCGATCTTCGCCCTCATTCTCGGCGGCACGATGGCCGCCACGCTCGGCGCGCTTCCCGCGCAGGCCGCCGCCCCCGCGGCGACCACCGCATCCACTGTCGCAGCCACCGGGACGGCTGCCACCGCCGCGGCTCCGGCGAAGCTGACGAACCTCGCGCACCTCGACTGGCTGCAGGCCGATGTCCCCCTGCTGCCCGGCGTCGACGGCCACACGACGTACCGCCAGGCCGAGGAGCCGACCGCCCGCGCACCGTGGGTCTACGCCGACCGCAACTCCGACGGGACCTTCCGTCGCGTCGGTGGTGGGCCGATCACCGACGCAGCGAAGGGCTGGTACGCGCAGGGCGCCTTCGACGCCGACGACATCTCCCGGGCCGCCGTCGTCTATCTGCGCGACTGGGCGCAGAACGGCACCGCCAGCAGCAAGCAGTCCGCGTACGAACTGCTGCGCTCGCTCACCTACCTGCAGACCGCGACCGGCCCGAACGCGGGCGGCGTCGTGCTCTGGCAGCAGTCCGACGGCACCCTGAACCCGTCGGCCATCCCGGTCGAGCTTCCCGACCCGAGCGACTCGGCCGAGTCGTTCTGGCTCGCGCGCACCGTCTGGGCGCTCGGAGAAGGCTACGCAGGCTTCGCAGCCACCGACCCGGCGTTCGCCTCGTTCCTGAAAGACCGGATGGACCTCTCCCTCTCCGCCCTGCAGCGCCAGTCGCTGTCGAAGTACGGCATCACGGTCCAGGCCAACGGGGTCACCGTCCCTGCCTGGCTGATCGTGGGAAGCGCGAGCGCCACCAGCGAGGCGGTGCTCGGCCTCAGCGCGTACGTGAAGGCGGCGCCGGGCGACCAGGCGGCGGCCACGGCGCTCTCCCGCTACGCGGAGGGCATCGCGGGGCTCGCCAGCGGCGGCATCGGGCAGTGGCCGTTCGGCGCGCTCCTGCCGGAGGCCAACTCCCCCACGTTCTGGCACGCCTGGGGCGGGATGGAGCCCGCTGCCCTCTCACGCGCGGCGACCGTGCTCGGCAGGCAAGACCTGCAGAAGACCGCCGCGACGGACGCCGCCCAGTTCACCGCCCAGCTCCTCGCCTCGGGCGGCCCGGACAACGGCTGGACGCCGACCCCGGCGGACACCACGCAGATCGCCTACGGCGTCGACTCGCGCCTCGAAGGGCTGCTGTCCGTCGCCGACGCCACCGGCGCATCCGGGCTCACCCAGCTGGCGGCAGCCCAGGCGGCCTGGTACTTCGGCGCCAACCCGGCCGGCGTCCCCGTCTACGACCCGGCCACCGGCGTGTGCGTCGACGGGATCGGGGCGGACACGACCGTGAACCGCAACTGCGGGGCGGAGTCGGTCATCCACACCGAGCTGTCGATGCTGGCACTGGATGCGCATCCCGCCGTCGCCGCGCAGGCCACGGCCCTCACCCGCACCACCGCGACGGACGGCCTCGCGGTCGTCGAGGCGGAGAACGGCGCGCTGACCGGGTCGGCCACCGTGGTCACGCCGCCCTCGGCGTGGACGGGATCGGCCAACTGGTCGGGCGGGAAGTACGTGACGGCGAAAGCCGGGGACACGATCACGCTGACGCTCCCGGCCGGGCACGCTCTCGCGAGCATCCTGCCCATCGCCGACCTCGGCTCCGGAGGATCGGGCAAGACCGTCTGGACGGCCACGGCCGGGCGGATCACGCTCCCGATCGGCACGACCGTCAACGCGGCGGCCGAAGCCCAGGGCATCGCGCCCACCACGGTGCACCTCAAGCCGCAGACGCTGCCGGTCCCCGTGCTCCCCGCGGTGCGCACCGTCACGGCGCGCGTCGGCGGACCGGTGAGCCTCGACGCCGTGCTCGTGCAGCCGGTGGTGTCGCACCTCGGGCTGGCCGGCGCATCCACCGGGCTCGACGTGTACGTCAACGGCACGAAGCTGCCGACGCTGACGAAGCTCGCAGGCACCGGCCCCGTGACCGTGACCCGGTACGACAAGACCGGCCACCAGGTCGGCTCCCCCGCGAAGCTCGGCGGTCACGCCGTGGTCGTCGTCGAGGCCGGAGGGTTCACGACGGTGGTGCCCCGATGAGCGCGGCGACGGTCACGATCAACGACGTCGCCAAGGCGGCGGGCGTGAGCAAGGGGCTCGTCTCCCTCGCGCTCAACGACCGCCGCGGGGTGGCGCCGGACACCCGGGACCGCATCCTGACGGTGGCGCGTGAGCTGGGCTGGAGCCCCAACCCGGGCGCCAGGGGTCTCAGCACGAAGCGGGCGTACGCCCTCGGCCTGATCCTCCGCCGCGACCCGCGCACCATCGAGGTCGACCCGTTCTTCCCCGCGTTCATCGCCGGTGTGGAGACGGTGCTCGCCGAGCGCGGACAGGTGCTCGTGCTCACCGTCGTGCCGGACGAGGAAGCGGAGCGGCGCGCGTACAGCAGGCTGGCCGCCGACAAGCGGGTCGACGGCTTCCTGCTGACCGACCTGCTCGCGCACGACGAACGCATCCCGTTCATCCACGGGCTCGGGATGCAAGCGGTGTCGCTCGGAGAGCCGGGCAACGACACGCCGTTCCCCGTCATCACCCGCGACTACGACGCCGGCATCGACGACCTCGTCTCCCACCTCATCGGTCTCGGCCACCGGAGGATCGTGCACGTCTCCGGCGACGAGAGGATGCTGCACGGCCGCAAGCGGCGGGAACGGTACGAGCACGCGATGCTCGCCGCCGGGCTGACCCCGGTGGTCGTGCCCACCGACTTCTCGCCCGAACAGGGCGCGGAGGCCACCAAGGCCCTGCTCGACGGTCCGGACCGGCCCACCGCGATCGTCTACGGCAACGACCCGATGGCCATCGCCGGGATGGGCGTCGCGCACGAGCGCGGCCTCCGGCTCCCCCAGGACCTCTCGATCACGGGCCTCGACGGCTCGCAGATCGGGACATACGTCTACCCGTCGCTGACCACCATCGACAACGACCCGACCGGATGGGGCATCGCCGCCGCCACCGCACTGCTGCGGCTGGTGGAAGACGGCGAGCCGGCCGACGTCGCCCTGCCCCCTGCACGACTCGTCGTGCGCGCATCGACCGCGGCACCCGCCGGCGGCGAGTGAAACACAAAGGAACGAAAGAATGCAAAGACGCAGGATCATGCTCAGCATCGTCACCGCCGGTGCCATCGCCGGTGCCCTCGCGGCCTGCGGGTCGAGCGGGGGCGGCTCGTCCGACGCCATGAAGGCGAAGGGTCCGATCACCATCTGGTACTCGAACAACGAGCAGGAGGTGCAGTGGGGCAAGGCGATGGTCTCCTCCTGGAACTCCGCCCACCCCGACCAGAAGATCAAGGCTCAGGAGGTTCCGGCCGGCAAGAGCACGGAGGAAGTGCTCGGCGCGGCCATCACCGCGGGCACGACGCCCTGCCTGGTGTTCAACAACCTCCCCGCCGTCACCGGTCAGTTCGAGAAGCAGGGCGGCCTCGTCGACCTGTCGAAGTTCTCCGACGGCGACTCGTACATCCAGGCCAGGAGCGGAAGCGCGGCCGACCAGTACAAGTCGGCGGACGGCGACTTCTACCAGATGCCGTGGAAGCAGAACCCGGTGATGATCTTCTACAACAAGGACATCTTCGCGAAGGCCGGACTCGACCCGGACAACCCCGACCTGTCGACGTACGACAAGTTCCTGACGGCGGCCAAGCAGGTCACCTCCAGCGGCGCGGCGCAGTACGCCATCTATCCAGCACCGACCAGTGAGTTCTTCCAGCCGAACTTCGACTACCTGCCGCTCCTGGCCGCCCAGACCGGAGGAAAGGGCCTGATCGAGAACGGCAAGGCCACCATCGACAGCGCGGACGGCCTCGAGGTCGCGAACTTCTGGAAGAGCATCTACTCCCAGGGCCTCGCGGGCAAGGAGCAGTTCCAGGGCGACGCGTTCGCCGACGGCAAGTCGGCCATGGCCATCGTCGGCCCGTGGGCCATCGCGTACTACGGGGACAAGGTGAAGTGGGGCTCCGTGCCCGTCCCGACCAAGGACGGCGTCGCGGCGGACAAGACGTACACCTTCCCCGACGCCAAGAACGTCGGCATGTACACCTCCTGCAAGAACCAGGGCACGGCGTGGGATGTGCTCAAGTTCGCCACGAGCAAGGACCAGGACAACAAGCTCCTGAACGTCACAGGCCAGATGCCGATCCGTGACAACCTCGCCTCCGTCTACGCCGACTACTTCGCCGCCCACCCGGCGTACAAGGAGTTCGGCGCCCAGTCGGCGCGCACGGTCGACGACCCGTCCGGCCCGAACACCGTCGCGCAGCTGCAGGCGCTCCGGGATGCGTACACCAAGTCCGTGATCTCCGGCTCCGGCAGCGTGGAGGACGCGTTCAAGGCGGCGGCCGAGAAGATCGACTCGCTGCAGAACAAGAAGTAGGCGGAGCATGTCCAGCATCCGCACCACCACCACGGCGGCCGGGGGCGGCAACGCCCCCGCCGCCGGGCGGCAGCCACGCGGCGGCAGACAGAACCAGGCCGCCAAGCCGCTGCTGCAGCGCATCTTCGGACGGAACCCGCTCGGCTGGCTGTTCAGCGCGCCGTATCTGATCTTCGTGATCGTGATCTTCGCGTACCCGCTGCTGTTCGCGATCTACATGTCATTCTTCGACTACTTCTTCGCGGCTCCCGGAGCGAACGTCGACCGCCCGTTCGTCGGTCTCGACAACTACGTGACGGCGTTCACCGACCCCGCCGTGCTGCAGTCGTTCGCGAACGTCGGCATCTTCCTCGTCATCAACGTGCCGTTGACGGTCGTGCTCAGCCTGGTGCTGGCGAGCGGCCTGAACAGCATCAAGCGGTTCCGCACCTTCCTGCGGGTCAGCTACTACGTGCCGTACGTCACGGCGAGCGTCGCGATCATCGGCGTCTGGCTGTTCCTGTTCAACCAGGACGGCCTGGTCAACCAGATCCTCGGGCCGCTCGCACCGAACCCCACTTGGTTCGTCAACCCGACCCTGGCGATGCCGATGATCGCCATCTACGTCACCTGGAAGCAGCTCGGCTTCTACATCCTGCTCTACCTGGCCGCGCTGCAGAACGTGCCGACCGAGCTCTACGAGTCCGCGGCGACCGACGGGGCGGGCCGGGTGCGGCAGTTCTTCTCGGTGACGATCCCCGGCGTCCGGCCGGCGACGGTCCTGGTGCTGCTGCTGTCGACCATCGTCGGCGCCAACCTGTTCACCGAGCCGTACCTGCTGACGGGAGGCGGAGGGCCGAACGGCGCATCCACGTCCCCCGTGCTGCTGATCTACCAGCAGGGCATCCAGCAGGGCCACCCGGGATACGCGGCCGCGATCGGCATCGTCCTGGTCGTGGTGGTGCTCATCATCGCTTTCTTGCAGAACCGATTCGCGGGAGACAGAGAATCATGACGACGACAGCAGCCCCGGCCCGCAAACGCCGGAAGACCGATCTGTCCTCTCCCCGGCAGCTCAGCAGGGGGCAGGCGGTGCTGCAGGGCATCGTGCTCACCATCGGCGCGCTGGCGTTCCTGTTCCCGTTCTATTACATGCTCGTCGGCTCCCTGCAGGCGTCTCCGGACACGACGGTCGCCGGGGCCTTCCCGACGCCGGGCAACCTGACGTTCAACAACTACGTCAACATCAACGACCGCATCAACCTGTGGAGCGGGCTCGCCAGCTCGGGGATCTTCACCGGCGGCGTGCTGCTCTGCACGGTCGTGTTCGGCCTGCTCGCCGGGTACGCGCTGTCCATCCTGCGGTGGCGGGGGCGCGGCGTGACGTTCGCGCTGGCGCTGCTCGTGCAGGTGGTGCCGTTCCAGCTGCTGATGGTGCCGCTCTACGTGCTGATCGCGCGCAACTACGGTCTCGCCGACAACTATCTCGGCATGATCCTGCCGTTCGCGATCAACTCGACGGCGGTGCTGATCTTCCGGCAGTACTTCCTGCAGATCCCGAAGGAACTGTTCGACGCGGCCAGGATCGACGGGGCCGGCGAGTTCATGATCCTGCGCAGGGTGGCGCTCCCGCTGGTGCGACCGGCGCTGGTGACCGTGCTGCTGCTGACCTTCATCGGGCCCTGGAACGAGTTCCTCTGGCCGTTCCTGATCACCAAGGAGCAGACGATGCAGCCGCTCGCCGTCTCGCTGGCGAACTACATCAGCACGGTCGCCGCCTCCACCACGAACCCGTACGGCGCGATCCTCGCCGGGGCGGTCGTGCTGGCCGCGCCGGTGGTGGTGCTGTTCATCGTGTTCCAGCGCTACTTCACGTCGACGGACATCGGCTCCGGTGTGAAGGGCTGACCCGCATCCACGGGGCGCCGACCCACCATCCCCTTTCCGCCCATCCCTTTCCGCCCATCCCTTTCCGACCGAGGAGTACCGTGAAAGCCGTCGACACCGACGACCTCAGAGAGAGCTTCGCCGACGCCCTCGCCCACACCAACGCGCTCACCGACCGCATCTCGACCGACCAGTTCTCCGCCCATTACGCGGAGACGCCGCCGTGGGCGATCGGGCCGTTCGCCCGGGATGCGTCGCTCACCTTCCGACTGGACGGCCAGTGGAACGACCCCACCGGCATCGGCTGGACGAGCGACTCGATCTTCAACCCGACGGTGATCGAGCGCGACGGAGCCCTGCACCTCTTCTACCGCGCCTCCCCGCGGAAGGAGTCGACGGCCAGCCGCATCGGCCACGCCGTGCGCAGGGACGGGGTGTGGACGGACTCGCCCGCCAACCCGGTGATCTACCCGACGCTCGAGAACGAGGTGCTCGGCTGCGAAGACCCCAAGGTCTACGGCGTCGACGGCCGCTACGTCCTGTTCTACAACGCCATCCGCCGCACCGAGACGGGCGAGGTGGCCTGCGACATCATGGTCGCCACCTCCGACGACCTGGAGCACTGGGAGAAGCAGGGCCTCGCCGTGCCGTACGACGTGTCGCAGAACTGGGCGAAAGGCGCGGTGGTGCCCCGGGATGCGGACGGGAACGCCGTGCGCATCGGCGGCGAGTACCTGATGTTCCTCTCCGAGGGCTGCGGAGGGCGCCCGATGATCGGCCACTCCGACGACCTCGTGCACTGGACCTTCGTCGAGCAGCCGTACCTCGATCTCACCCCGCTGAACGGCTCGCTCTACGAGGTGGCCTGCGCGGTGGTCGACGGCGACGACCTGGTGCTCGACTTCTTCTACGCGGACGAGCACGGCGACTTCGCCGCGGCGCAGGCGCTCTACGCGCGATCCGCCCCGTTCACGCAGCTCGCCATCAACCGCGGCGGCTCGCTCGCCTGGGGAGGGCTGCAGAGACTCGACGACGACTGGATCTTCGCCCAGGGCTGGGATGCGCCGCCCGGCTCCCGCGAGATGTACTTCTACCGTTCCACCCGGCGCACCGACCGCACTGACCGCACCGACCGCACCGACCGCACCATCGCAGAGGAGGAAGCATGAGCTCCCCCGACGACTTCCCGTACGCCCTCACCAGAGCGGGCGTGATCATGGCCCCGGAGCCCGGCAACCCGCTCGAGGCGGAGGGGGTGCTCAACCCGGCCACCGGCCACGCGCCGGACGGCACGCTGTACCTGCTGCCGAGGCTCGTGGCGGAGGGCAACATCTCCCGCGTCGGGCTCGCCAGGGTGGACATCGAAGGCGGCGTCCCGCTCGGCGTCACCCGCGAGGCGGTCGTGCTCGAGCCGGAGCGGGAGTGGGAGTCCGGCGCGAACAACGCGGGCGTCGAGGACCCGCGCGTGACGTTCATCCCGGCTCTCGGCACGCACGTGATGACGTACGTGGCGTTCGGCCCGCTCGGCCCGCGCACGGCGGTCGCCGTCTCCGACGACCTCCGCTCCTGGCAGCGCCTCGGCCCCGTGACCTTCGAGTACGACGACGCCCTCGGCGTCGACCTCGGGCTCTACCACAACAAGGACACGGTGTTCTTTCCCGAGCCCGTGGTCGCGCCGGACGGCAGACCCAGCCTTGCGGTGCTGCACCGCCCGGCCTGGGAGCTCGGCGAGGTGCGCCCCGGCGAAGGCAACCGCCCGCCGGCCACCGTGCCGGACCCGCGCCCCAGCATCTGGATCGCCTTCATCCCCCTGGATGCAGTCCTCGCCGACCGCAGAGAGCTCGCCCGCTGGCGCGGCAACCGCTTCCTGGCCGGCCCCGAGCATCCCTTCGAGGAGCTGAAGATCGGCGCAGGTCCAGCGCCGATCCGCGTCCCGGAGGGCTGGCTGCTCCTGCACCACGGCGTGACGGGCGTGATCGTCAACGCGATGGCCCAGCAGCAGAACGTCAACTACGGCGCCGGCGCGATGATCCTCGACGCCGACGAGCCCTGGCGGGTCATCGACCGCACCGACGCCCCGCTCCTCGAGGCAGAGACGGAGGACGAGCGCAGCGGCATCGTGCCGAACGTGGTGTTCCCGACGGCGATCGAGACGATCGAAGGCCAGCGCTACGTGTTCTACGGGATGGCCGACTCGAAGATCGGGGTGGCGCGGCTGGACCGCACAGAGAAGTGACGAGCGCCCGGCGCGAATCCCTCGCGCCGGGCGCTCCGGCGGTGCCTAGTGGCCGTTGCGATCCTGTCGGCGGCGCCGACGGCGAACCCACACCGCGCAGGCCACGATAACCGCGACGATTCCGCCGATCATCAGCAGGGTATTCACGTTCCAGAGAGCCAGTGGCGACATCTGTGTCCTCCGTTCTGGTCAGCTCCGAGCTATGCCCACGTCACGGTGGCTTTGCCGCCGGCGACGGTGAGCCGGAGCTCGAAGTTCGTGGTGAAGAGGGTTGCGCACATCGTCGCCTTGAGATTGAGCTGCGCCCGGTTGCTCGTGGGCTTCCCGAGGTAGGTGACGGACGATCCGCAATCCGGCCAGAGTGACCATCCCGCACCCCACGGGTTTGCCGTGACGGTGTTCGTGCCGAGGTTGTACGAGGTGTAGAAGCTCATGGCGACCGCGCCGACCCAGGTGTCGATCTTGCAGCCGTTGTACTGCTTCCCGTTCACCGAGCATCCGGTGATGCCGCGACTCACGATGGACGCCGGGGACGCCCGCTCGACCCGAGTCACCTGAATCGAGCCATCCCGAAACGTCGACACGGTATAGGAGCCATCCGCGCGCGTGCTCTCTTGGGTGGAGACGGGCTCGACCCCCTTCATCGAGTCCCAGCGACCTCCGGCTAGATACGTGCTGACCAGTCGATCCTGGGTGGATTCATCGGCACCGTACTCTGCGAGAAACGCGCGCGCCTCTGGCATGTCGTTGGGCGCCGTCGTGGCAGGGGCGAACCCGGTGGTGAGCGCGCCCATCGCTACTGCCGAGGCGATGGCCGTCCATGTTCTGAGGCGACGGTGCATGTTCGTTCTCCCATTCTTCGTCGAATGGCCGCTGATGCGGCTTGGTCATCGAACATAGCACCTTCTGCAATAGAAACATTTTACCTGCATTCAACCCCGCCCTGGCGGTCCTCCTCCGCACGGACGAGACTGCACACTAATCACCCGGCCCATGTCGAAATCACCTGCCCCCATTCGTATAGACGGTGAGAGAAACGGAGAACACCATGACTCAGTACCTGCTCAGCGTCTACCAGCCCGACGGGCCCATCCCGGAGCCGGAGGTGATGGCGGCGATCGATGCGGCCGTCGGCGCCGTCGACCGGGATATGCGCGCATCCGGCGTGTGGGTCTTCTCGAACGGGCTGCTTCCCGCGTCGTCGTCGACCGTGCTGCGGCCGGCAGACGGCGAGGTGCTCATCACCGACGGCCCGTTCGCGGAGGGCAAGGAGCATCTCGGCGGGTTCAGCATCGTCGACGTGCCCGACCTGGATGCGGCGCTCGACTGGGGCAGGCGGCTCGCCGTCGCGACCACGCTGCCCATCGAAGTGCGTCCGTTCGCGGGCTGACCGGCGTGGAGCCCGCGGTCGGCAGCGACGACATCGCGCGGGTCTTCCGTGCAGAGTACGGCCGCGCGGTCTCCGTCCTGTACCGCGTCTTCGGCGATCTGAGCGTCGCCGAGGACGCGGTGCAGGATGCGTTCACGACGGCGGCCGTCCGCTGGCCGGAGGACGGCATCCCGCCTGCGCCGGCCGGATGGATCATCACGACCGCCCGCCGTAAAGCCATCGACCGGCTGCGCCGCGAGGCCACCGGACGCGACCGTGAGGCGGAGGCGGCGCTCCTGCACGAGCAGGATGCGCCAGACATCGCAGAGGAGGGACCGGTGGACGACGACAGGCTGCGCCTGATCTTCACCTGCTGCCACCCGGCGCTCGCCCCGGCCAGCAGGGTGGCGCTCACGCTGCGGCTGCTCGGCGGCCTCAGCACGGCGGAGATCGCGCGGGCGTTCCTCGTGCAGGAGTCCGCGATGGGCCAGCGGCTGTCCAGGGCGAAGGCGAAGATCCGGGATGCGCGCATCCCGTTCCGCATCCCGTCCGACGCCGACCTCCCCGACCGGCTCGCCTCGGTGCTGACGGTCGTGTACCTGATCTTCACCGAGGGATACACCGCGTCGGCGGGCGACAGGCTGGTGCGCGACGAGCTGTGCGGCGAGGCGATCCGGCTGGCCAGGCTGCTGGTCGAGCTGATGCCGGACGAGGAGGAGGCGCTCGGCCTGCTCGCGCTGCTGCTGCTCGTCGACGCCCGACGTGCAGCCCGGGTGGACGCGCAGGGCAGGCTCGTGCCGCTTCCGCACCAGGACCGCACCCTCTGGGACGGGGCGCGCATCGCCGAAGGCCAGGACATCCTCCGCACCTGCCTGCGCAGGAACCGGCCGGGCAGCTTCCAGCTCCAGGCCGCGATCCAGGCGGTGCACGACGACGCGCGCATCCCGGAGCAGACCGACTGGCCGCAGATCGTGACGATCTACGACCAGCTGCTGGCCGTGCATCCCTCCCCCGTCGTCGCGCTCAACCGGGCTGTCGCTGTCGCCGAGGTCGACGGCCCTGCGGCGGCGCTGGCCGAGACGGACAGGCTGGTGGATGCGCTCGGCGCGTTCCACCTGCTGCACGCGATCCGCGCCGACCTGTTCGTCCGGCTGGGGCGGCCCGACGAGGCCGCCGCCGCGTACGAGGCGGCCATCGCGCTCGCCGACAACGCCGCCGAGCGTGAGTTCCTGACGGCGGCGCGTGCCAGGCTCACCGCGTCGCCTCTTCCCTAGCCGCCCGCATCGGCGCAGAGTGGAGACATGAACATCGCATTCCTCGGGCTCGGCCGCATGGGCCGCGAGCTCGTCCCCCACCTGATCGACGCCGGTCACCGCGTGACCGTGTGGAACCGTTCCCCGGAGCCTGCGCAGGCGATGGGCCGGCGTGGAGCGGCGGTGGCGCAGACCGCGACGGAAGCGGTAGACGGCGCGCAGGCCGTGATCTCCGCCCTGTTCGGACCGGACGCCGTGCGCGAGGTGATCGTCGACGGCGGGCTGCCGTTCGCATCCGGGGCCGTGTGGATCGACATCACCACCGTCTCACCCGCCGACGCCGCCGACTTCAGCGCGTGGGCGGCGGGCGCCGGAGTCTCGTACGTGCACTCCCCCGTCATCGGCTCCCTCGCGCCCGCCCGCGCCGCCTCCCTCGGCGTCCTCATCGGCGGAGAGCACGACGCCGCCCGCATCGCGCGCACCATCGTCGCCCTCTGGGCGGACCCCAACAAGCTCAGGATGCTCGACACCCCCGAGCAGGCGGCAGCGGGCAAGCTCGTCGCCAACCTCGCCCTCGCCGTCTCGTTCGAGGGGTTGGTGGAGGCGCTGCGCCTCGGCGAGTCCGGCGGCCTCAGCGCCGAGCAGGTGCTCGACACCCTCGGCATCACGGCGCTCGCGCCGATGGCCGCGATGAAGGGCGGCCCCGTCGTCTCCGGCGACTTCGACGACACCCAGTTCTCCGCAGCCCTGCTCGCGAAGGACACCCGGCTGATGCTGGCGACCTCGCGCGACCCCTTGCCCGCCGTGTCGCTGGTGTCGGCCGCGCTAGAGGACGCGGTCGACACCGGCGACGGCGACAAGGACTTCTCGGTCATCGCCGCCCGACGCTAGGGAGGCAACGGGCGACCGCTACAGCGCGACCGGCTGCCCGTCCAGGGCGGAGCGGCGTGCGGCGTCCACCACCTGCAGCGTGCGCAGCCCCACCTGCCCGTCCGGCACCGCCTCCCGGCCGGAGCGCACCGCGTCGAGGAACTCGGCGAGCATCAGAGCGTCGAGGTCGTCGCCGACGCCCTCCCAGACCTCGCCGTCGACGGTCTGCCCCGCGATGTGCGGTGCGAACGGCGCGATGGTGATGTTGCCCTTCGTGCCGGTGAGCTGCAGTGTGAGCCCTCCCCAGGTGGGCGCGTTCTCCGGCATCGTCCAGGAGCAGTCGATCGTCGCGACCACGCCGCCCGGATAGGTCGCGGTCACCAGGCCGCCGGTCTCCACCCGCAGCGCGTCGTCGGCGTGCAGAATGCTGTTCGAGACGGCGCGCACCGTGGTCGGCAGGGCGCCGAGCAGGTCGTCGAGCAGGTCGGCGCAGTGCACGACGTGGTCGACCAGCGCGCCGCCGCCCGCGAGCGCAGGATCGATGAACCAGGCGCGGTCGGCCGGGAGCTTGCCGTTGTTCGTTCCGCGGATGCCGATGATGTCGCCCAGCTGGCCGGCGCGCACTCTGGCGCGCGCATCCACGAACGACGGCGCGAAGCGCACCGGGTATGCGGTCATCATGGTCACGCCTGCGCGCTCGGCGGCGTCGAGCATCGCCCGGCCGTCGTCGACCGTCGTCGCGAGCGGCTTCTCGCACAGGATGTGCGCCCCGGCCGCCGCTGCGGCCTCGACCAGCGGGCGGTGCCTGGCGTTCTCCGCCGTGACGATCACCGCATCCGGGCCCCAGGCGAGCGCCGCCTCGTAGTCGGCGACGTAGTGCACCCCGATGGATGCGGCCAGCGCCTCCCCGCGGAGGGCGGCATCCGGGGCGGCAGCGCCGTCGGGGTCTGTGGCGATCAGCTCGATGTCGTCGCGCCCGGCGAGCAGTCGGCAGTATCCGATCGCGTGCGGATGGGCGAACGAGAGAACGGCGATCTTGAGCGGGCGGGTCACGGTGTCTCCTGTTCCGGCGGTCATGCGCCGACGTTCTCTGCGATGTGCGATCCTGCGACGGACGGGTCGGCGACGGCCAGGCCGGTCCCCTGGTCGATGTCGACAGCGCACCCGGTGCGGAGCGACGCGGCGGCCGCCTCCGCGATCGCGACGGCGCGCACGCCGTCCTCCGGCGTCACGACCGCATCGGTTCCGTCCACGACCGCCTCCAGGAAGGCGGCGAGCTGCCGGGTGTACGGGCTGACGGCGGTGGTGGACGGCGGAAGGTAGCCGTCCCCGGACACACCGGCCGGGAAGTCGAGCACCGTCGCGGTGTCCTTCCGCGAGTCGATGGAGAGCGTTCCCCTGCTGCCCGCGACGTCGGTACTCGTGCGGAACACCGTGCCGTCCGGTCCCCAGGTGCCCTGCACGTGGCTGATCGCACCGCTCGCGTGGGTGAGGGTGACGTGCGCCGTGACGATGCCGGGCACGATGCCGTCGACGCTCTCCGGGCTCTGCACCGCGTAGACCTGCGTGACCTCACCGGCCAGCCACCTGGCCTGGTCGAGATCGTGGATCATCTGGTCGAGGATGATGCCTCCCCCGGCGTTCTCGTCGAAGAACCACGAGCCGGCGCGGGGCGCCTGCCCGCCGCGCACGAAACGCAGCACGGCAGGGTCGCCGATGCGGCCGGCATCCACCTGGGCCTTCACCGCGACGTATTCGGGGAAGAACCGGACGACGTGAGCGGGGAACAGCCGCACCCCCGCGTCCGCGGCGGCGTCGGCGAGCTCGCGCGCATCGGCCGCCGTGACGGAGAGGGGCTTCTCGCAGATCACGTGCTTGCCGGCCGCGATGGCCGAGAGCGCCAGCTCCTTGTGGCTGTTGCTCGACGTGACGATGTCGACGAGGTCGCTCGCCGCGAGCAGCGAGTCCAGGTCGGTGGCGATGTCGAAGCCGTACTCCGCCGCGAGCGCCTCAGCGCCCTCGTGGGAGTAAACGGTGACCGGCACGCCCAGCGCCGCCCATCCGGATGCGTGCACCTGCGAGATCCCGCCGGCGCCGATGAGGCCGACTCGGAGTGTATTCACGAACGTGTCTGTTCTTTCTATTTGAGACCGGAGAATGCGATGCCGTCGATGACGCGCTTCTGCATGATCAGGAAGAGGATGAGCACCGGCGCCATCGCCAGGAGGCTGGCGGCGAGCAGGAGCGGGTAGTCGGGGATCGACCGCTGGCTGGTGAGCGTCGCGATACCGGCCGAGAGCGGCATCTGGGTCGAGTCCGTCGCGACGATGAGCGGCCAGAGCAGGTCGTTCCACGAGGCGAGCACCGTGATGATCGCGAGCGCGGACAGGCCGGGCTTGGCGAGCGGCAGCATCACCTTCCAGAAGGTCTGGAAGTGGTTCGCTCCGTCGAGGCGGGCCGCCTCGGCCAGTTCGTCGGGCAGGCCGAGGAAGAACTGGCGCATCAGGAAGGTGCCGAACGCGCTGAAGATGCCGGGGGCGGCGATCCCGGCGATGGTGTTGAGCCAGCCGAGGCCCTGCACGATCTGGTACTGCGGCAGCAGGTACACCTGCGGCGGCACCATCAGGATGGCGAGCACGAGTGCGAAGATCGTCCGCTTGAACGGGAACGACATCCTGGCGAACGCATACCCGGCCATCGAGCACAGCAACAGCTGGCCGACCGTGCGGATCACCGTGACGGCGACCGACACCCAGAGCTGGTTGAGGAACGGCAGCTGGTCGAACACGTGGGCGAAGTTCTCCCAGTGCAGCGTGCCGGGCCAGACGGTCGGCGGAACGGAGGTGACCTGCGCGTTCGTGGACAGCGACATCAGGATCTGCCAGACGAACGGGAAGATCATCACGATCGACGCGACGATCAGGACGAGGTGGGTGACACCCGTCCCCACCCGGGCGCGCCCCGATTTCGCGCCGACGACGACGGAGCTAGACATACGTCACCCACCTCTTCTGCATCCGGAACTGGATGATCGTGAACACGCCGACGAGCACGAGGATCGCCATGCCGACGGCGGCTGCGTAGCCGTTGTCGCCGGTCTGCTGGTGGGCGAAGAACAGGTACACCATCGACTGGGTCTGGTTGAGCGCCGGGTTCTGCGTCCCCATCAGCGCGTAGAGCAGGTCGAACAGCTGGAAGCCGGTGATGACCGTCATGACGGAGACGAAGAAGATCGACGGGCTGAGCAGCGGAACCGTGATCGAGAAGAACTGCCGCAGCCTGCTCGCGCCGTCGAGGCTCGACGCCTCGTACATCTCCGGCGGGATGCCCTTCATGCCGGCGGAGAGCACGATGAGGTTGAAGCCGAGCGAGATCCACATCCCGACCAGTCCCACCGCGATCAGTGCGACCCATTCGGTGGAGAGCCAGTTCGGTCCCTTGATCCCGATCAGCGACAGCGCGTAGTTGATGACGCCGAAGTCGCCGTTGAAGATGATCCGCCAGACCATCGAGACGGCGGCGGGCATCGCGACGTACGGCAGGAAGAACGCCGTGCGGTACAGGGCGGCGAAGCGCAGCCCCGGCCGGTTGATCAGGCTGGCGAAGATGACCGCGAGCGGGATGCCGATCAGCAGGAAGCCGATGTAGATCAGCGTGTTGACGATCGAGCGCCAGAACGACGGGTCGGCGAGCATCGCCTGGTAGTTCGCCAGTCCACTCCAGGTCGCCCCTCCGAAGACGCCCCAGGTGGTGAAGCTGAAGTACGCGTTCCGGATGATCGGCCAGATGTAGAAGACGAGGACGCCGAACAGCAGCGGGGCGACGAACAGGGCCGCCCACAGCCATTCCTTCCGGTCGGTGCGCCGCTTGCGCGGTGCGGCCGGCCGGGTGGCGGGCGCCGTGGTCACGACGCCCGCCTCCTGGGTTGCGGTGGACAGGGACATTACTCTTTGGCGAGGTCCGCGTTCATCTGCTTGGCGAGCTGCTTGGCCACGTCGGCCACCGGGCGCTTGCCGGAGAACGCGTCGGGGAGCAGGTCGTTCTCGGCCTTGTTCCACGCTGCCGTGTTCTTGGAGATGGGGTACGGGTACGCGTAGTCCGCCGCCGCCTTCTCGAAGATGTTCAGATCCCACGGCGCCGTCTTGACGAAGGCGTCCTGGGTGCCGTTGAACGCGGGGTTCGCCGCGCCCATCTCCGCCTGGGTCTGCGCCGCCTGCTTGCCGGCGAGGTAGGTCTGGAACGCCACGGCCGCCGGCTTGTTCTTGGAGTCCTTGGCGACGACGTTGGCGAGACCGTGGATGACCGTGGCCTGCTTCTCGCCCTTGGGCAGAGGAGCGAGGGCGATCGTGTCCTTGATCGGCGATGCGAGGAGTTCGGAGTTCAGCCAGGTGCCCGACCAGATCATGGCCGACTTGCTGTTGATGAACCACTGGTCCTGCGGGGTGTCCGACAGCTGCGACGGCGTCGGCGACGACCCGTCCGCGACGAGGTCGCGCACGAACTGCAGCCCCTTGATCGCTGCGGCGGAGTCGTAGCCCGACTTCTTGCCGTCGGACGAGATGATGTCGCCGCCGGCCTGCAGGATCGTGTTGTAGTAGACCTCCTGGCCGCCGCTCAGACCGCTCGCGACGCCGTAGACACCCTCGGCCTTCAGCTTGTCGGAGATCGCCTTGGCCTTCTGGTGGAAGTCGTCCCAGGTCCAGTCGGCCGTCGGGTACGCGACGCCGGCCTTGTCGAAGACCGCCTTGTTGTAGAAGACGCCGATCGTGTCGAAGTCCTTCGGAGCCCCGTACTGCTTGCCGTCGTAGCTGTAGAGCTCGTCGAGCGCCTTCGGGTAGTTCGACGGGTCGATGCCGGAGCCGATCGGCTCGAGCAGCCCGTTGGATGCGTACAGCTGGAAGTTCGGTCCGTTCATCCAGAACACGTCGGGCAGCGTCTTCGACGAGCCCTGCGTCTGCAGCTTGGTGAAGTAGTTCTGGTACGGCGTCACCTGGCTGGTGACCTTGATGTTCGGATACTCCTTGTTGAAGTCCTTGATCAGCGCCTCCATCGCGGGCTTCTGGTTGACGTCCCAGTATGCGTAGGAGATCGAGGCCGACAGATTATGATCGGCAGTGGCACCGGAGCCGCTTCCAGTGTTGGACGAGCATCCGGCCAGAAGGGCAGCGGCTGCGACCGCCGCCCCGGCGGCTAGTAGGGCTTTTCGCATTGGTTCTCCTTGAAATGTGAGTGTTGTTGTGGTGCCTCCCGGGCCGGCGACTTGTCCTCGCCGGCCCGGGAATACCGCGTGGTCACACCAGCGTGGCCACGTGTTCGTCCACGGCAGGCACGGCGATGGGCCGTGAGCCGTCGCGGATGGACTCGGTTGCTGCGACGGCTGTCGCCACCGCGTTCCTGGCAGCGACAGCGGACGTCTCGGTCTCCGAGCCGTCCGTGATGAACCGGATGAACTCGTCGACCGTGAGCCGGTCCGCGTCGCGGTGCCCCCGCTCGTCGCCGTTCACCCGGTACTCGGCGTCCCCGGCCGGGTCGTAGGTCGTGCGCGTGTTCCACACCCGCACGACCGCCCCGTCGGTGTCGCCGAAGTTCTCCAGCCTGCCCTCCGTGCCGATCACCGTGTAGTTGCGCCAGTAATCGGGGGTGTAGTGGCACTGCTGGTACGACGCGTACACGCCGTTGTCGAGGCGCATGCTGACCATCGAGATGTCTTCGACGTCGATCACCGGGTTCAGCTCGGTCTGGCTGAGCGGAGGCCACGCGTCGAGCGAGAACCACTCGGGCATCGTGCGGTCGGAGTTGTCCCTGCGGTCCGTGATGTCTCCGTAGAGGCTCAGGCCGCCCATCCCGGTGACCAGCTCGGAGTACCCTCCGGCGAGCCAGTGGATGATGTCGATGTCGTGCGCGCCCTTCTGCAGCAGGAGCCCGTTCGACTTGGCGCGCTCCGCGTGCCAGTCCTTGAAGTAGTAGTCGCCGCCGTTCCCGACGAAGTGCCTGCACCAGACGGCCTTGACCTCGCCGATCTCGCCGCGCTGGATGATGTCGCGCATGAGGGTGACGACGGCCATGTGCCGCATGTTGTGGCCGACGTAGAGCCGGGTGCCGCTCTCGGCCGCCGCAGCCAGGATCGCGTCCGCGTCGTCGAGGCTGATCGCGAGCGGCTTCTCGACGTAGACCGGGATCCCGGCGCGCAGCAGGTCGATGGCGATCTCGGCGTGGGTGTGGTCCGGGGAGGTGACGAACGCGGCGTCGACGATGCTGCCGCCCTGCGCATCCCGAGCGTCGATGAGGTCGCGGTGGCTCGCGAAGGTGGCGATGCCCGCGCCGAACTGCTCGGCGGCGCGCTCCCTGGCAGCACTGCTGGGGTCGGCGACGGCCACGATCGTCCCGCTGCCGGAGTCGACGGCATGGCTCGCGATGTACGACCGCGCCCCCACGCCGATGACGGCCAGCCTCAGCGGCGACCCTGCTTCCGTGGAACTCATGCGGTGATCCTCTCTGCGAGGGCCTTCGCCCCCGCGACATCGATGTCGGGCTCCGGCACGTCCGCCGTCCCGTAGACCCGCTCGGCCGACTGACCGAAGGCGAGCGCGAGCGCCCCGAGCACGACGGACTCCGCGCCGAGCTCGGACTGGATGATCGTGGGGTGGATGGGCAGCCGGATCTCGCGCATCACGGCCCTCCGCAACGGTTCGAGCAATGCCTCCCCCGCACGGGAGAGGCCGCCGCCGACCACCACGACGTCCGGGTCGACGGCCATCGTGAGCGTGGCGATGCCGGTGGCGAGCCCGCCGACGAACGACTCGATCTCCTCGCGGGCGCCCTCGTCGCCCTCCACGGCCATCCGGAACACCTCTTCGCCGGAGGGGGCGGTCTTCCAGCTGAGCTGGCCGGCCTCGTTCACCTTCATCGAGAAGACGATCTCGCCCACCTCGCCGGCGGCGGAGTGCGCGCCGCGACGGAGCTTGCCGTCGATGATGAGCCCCATCGAGATGCGGTGCCCGAGGAAGAAGTACGCGGAGTCGTTGACCAGCCGGGATGCGCCCATCCGGTGCTCGGCGAGGGCGGCGAGCCGCATGTCGTTCTCGACCACCACCTCGCAGCCGAACTCGGAACGCAGGTGGCCGGCGATGTCGACGCCCTCCCAGTCCGGGAAGTTGCGGGAGACGATGAGCTTGCCGTCCTCGCCGACGAGACCGGAGACGGCGACGGTCATCGCGACCAGGCGCGACCGGTCGACCTCGTGCCCGTCGAGGCTGTCGGAGACCACCTGGCGCACCACGCTCATCCGGTTGGCGCCGAGTGAACTGCCGTCGATCTCGCGCTCCGACCAGCCGACGATCGCACCGGCGAGGTCGGCGATGGCGACGCGCACCCGGTGGATGCCCACGTCGACGCCCACGAGGTATCCGGCGTCCGCGGCGAAGTCGTAGAGCCGCGCCGGGCGTCCCGCTCCCCTGCCGCCGAGCGTGTGCTCGTCGACCTCGACGACCAGGCCGCGCTCGCGCATCGTCGTGAGGGCGACTTCGACGGTCGGGCGGGACAGTCCCGTGCGTGCGGCGATCTGCGCGACGGTTCCGCGGCCGCCCTGCCGGACGGCGAGCGCACACCGGGCGGCGTTCGCCGCCCTCTGCCGCGACGCGTCCGGCTCCTGGCCGTGTCCACCGAATGCCATCCGCCGGTTCTCCCGTCCCGCTTACAATGAAACCTCGTTGCTTAATTGCTGCCGCAAGTGAAGCATGCGCCGGATGCGGGCGTCAAGAGCGAAACAGATAGAAGTAAAGGCGTTTACATATTCGTAACGAACGCCGCCGGCATCCCGCGCCGATGCCGCAGTGACTTGTCCCGGATAGCCCGCTGGCAATACGCTCGGCACCAGCCATACACCGAGCCGAGGAGGGCGTCATGCGCCTCACCAGACACGCCCCACCACCGGCCACAACAGAGCAGCCGCAGCAGGGTCAGGCGACGCAACCGCCGCAGCCGCCGCAGCCGCCTCAGCAGTCGATGCTGCAGCGCAGCCCGCTGGCGCTCGGCTACATCGTCACGCTGGGCGCTGTCGGCGCGATCATCACCGGCTTCGCCCTGTACGGCCTGCGCTCGATCATCTTCATGGTCTTCCTCGCGATGTTCGCCACGGTCGGCCTGGACCCGCTCATCCGGTGGTTCCAGCGCAGGCACATGTCCCGGCCGTGGGCGATCGTCACGGTGATCCTGCTGCTCATCGCGGTGATCATCACGATCGTCTGGGTGGTGCTCCCGCTGGTCATCCAGCAGATCCAGTTCCTGGCGACGGCCATCCCGAAAGAGGTGGCGAACCTCCGCGCCCAAGGCTGGTTCGACCCGGCGAACGCTTCCAGCAACGGCGTCCTCGGTGCCCTCGTCAACTGGGTCTCGACCGAAGTGCAGAAACCGGAGGTGTGGGCCTCCCTCGGCACCGGCCTGGTGGGCTTCGGCCTGTCCGTGGTCAACGGCCTGACCTCCGGCTTCTTCATCGCCATCCTCACCATCTACTTCATCGCCACATACGACGCGACGAAGGAGGCCGGATACAAGCTGGTCTCCGCCTCGCGCAGGCCCACATTCGTCAAATACTCGGAACGCATCCTGCGCAACTTCGGCAAATACCTGAGCGGGATGGTGGTGCTCGCGTTCTTCAACGCGGTCTACAGCGTCATCCTGCTGCTGATCACCGACGTGCCCGGCGCATTCCTGATCGGAATCCTCGCCTTCTTCATCACCCTCATCCCGTTGATCGGAACGGTGCTGACCACGGCGGCGATGACGGTCCTCGCCTTCATCCACTCCCCCGTCTCCGGCCTCGTCGTCCTCATCTTCATGCTGATCTACATGCAGGTCGAGGCATACATCCTCACGCCGAAGGTGATGGGCAAGGCGGTGCAGGTGCCTGGCTCGGTGGTGCTGATCTCAGCGCTGGCCGGATCGACGCTGTTCGGGCTCCCCGGGGCGCTGGTCGCCATCCCGATCTCGGCGGGGATCATCCTGATCATCAAAGAGATCGTGATGCCGCGGAAAGAGTTGCGGTAGGGGCTTTCCAATAACCGCAACGGCGGCGGACTGAAGGGCCGCCTACGTCAGGCTCGGTCCGGTAGAGAGGTCAGATCGGTTTCCGGCGTCCGTTCGGCCTCGTCCGCTATTGCGAGTCGGTGCCGCTCCAACTCGATGAGTTGCAGGACACCGTAGCGTAAGGTCCGGTGCTGGTTTGGTTCGAGACGACCTTGCCGTCGACGGTGATCTTGCAGCTGATGTCTCCCCCGGTCTGGCCGTTGCTTCCGGTCAGCGTGAAGGACTTGAAGTCGAAGTCGCCACCTTTTGTAACGGTGAGTTCCTTGCTCCACGGCAGGGTCTGTGCAGTGGCCTGCTCGACGCCGGACTTGCCGTCGCTCAAGGTCGCGTACGTGATCGACGCGTCGGTGCTGTCACCGTTGACCTCGTATGTCACGGTTACGGGCGCAGCGGCGGCCGCAGATGATTTGTCCATCTCCGTTTTCACCGCTGCTGCGAATCCGACGGTGTACGCGATAGACAGGATGATCGAGAGCAGGATGGAGACGGCGGAGATGATCGTGCCCGCGATCGCAGTGCCCTTGGTCCGGCCCTTGAGCACCAAGCCCACGATGCCGAGCACGAGGCCGACTAGTCCGAGGAACCACGCGCCGTAGTTGAGAATCGGGATGAACGCGCCGATGAGGGCAAGAATGCCGACAATCAAAGACGCCACCCCGAGACCATTCCCGCGTTTGCCTGTCGTCTCCGGGGCTGCCTGGTACGGAGTGGGCTGCTGTGGATTGCTCATATTGAGAAGCCTGACAGATTCGTGGACGCTGCAATATGGCCCTTTTGGGTCACACGCTCGGGGTGAGGATCCGCGAGACGACGAGAAAGACCACCGTCAGGGCTTGAAACGTGGCTCGGTCGTATACAGCCCGTAGCTCGCGTCGGTGAGCGACATGGTCGGAACGACACAGACGTTCGTGATGCCGCTCTGAAACTCGTCGATGAGCTCATCAGGCGCAACACCGGTCGCGCCATCTATCTTGTCACGCGCGGCCGACAGGATGTCCGCTGACGCCGCCCACTGCTGGGCGTCGGTCATGACCTTGTTCCAGTCATCGCAGGTCGTGTCCGAGTACTGCTTCCCCCACGTCTGGGTGTACTTGTCGAGTTCGGCGGAACTGCCGTCGCCGCTGGCGCTCGCACATCCCACCAGTCCGGCGGTGGCCAGCCCGATAAGCGCGAACGCTGCAAACATCTTGCTCACAGTGAGGATCGTACAGCGGTGCTGCAGCGGCGCACCTGCGTACGAAAAAACCCCAAGCAGCCATTGGCTGAACTTGGGGCTAAACTTCGTCCAGAAGAGTGGTGCACCCCCTGGGACTTGAACCCAGAACCCACTGATTAAGAGTCAGTTGCTCTGCCGATTGAGCTAGAGGTGCGTTTTGTTCGGCGACCCGAACGAGGCTCAACACTAGCATCCATTTCGGCCTCATCGCCAATCGAGGGGACGCCGGGCGCGCCACCGGGTGTTCACCTCGGATCGGTAGGCTCTGGACGTGACTTTCGACACCGCATCCTCTCCGTTCTCCGCCGACTTGGCGCTGGCCGTCCGGCTGGCCGATCTGGCCGATTCGATTTCGCGGGAGAAGTTCCGCGCGCTGGATCTGCACATCGACACGAAGCCGGATCGCACCCATGTCACCGAAGCGGATCTGGCCGTGGAGCGGGCCATCCGGGAGCTCATCGCAGCAGAACGGCCGGAGGACGGCATCCTGGGCGAGGAGTTCGGGACGGAGGGGGACGCATCCCGGCAGTGGATCGTCGACCCCATCGACGGCACCGCCAACTATCTGCGCGGCGTTCCGGTGTGGGGCACGCTGATCGCGCTGGCCGTCGACGGCAAGCCGGTGGTCGGCGTCGTCAGCTCGCCGGCGCTCGACCGGCGCTGGTGGGCGGCGCAGGGGGCAGGGGCCTGGCTGTCGGAGGCCGGTGGCGAGCCGCGCAGGCTGCGGGTGTCCGCCGTGTCCGATCTGGAGCACGCCTCGATCAGCTTCCAGAGCATCGCGCAGTGGGATGGCGCCGGATACCTGGACAAGCTGATCGCGCTCACCCGGCAGGTGTGGCGGGATCGCGCATACGGCGACATGTGGTCGTACATGCTGCTGGCCGAGGGGGTTCTGGATGCGGTGGGCGAGTTCGACGTGAAGACGTACGATCTCGCCGCACTCATCCCGATCGTCGAAGAAGCCGGGGGCACCTTCACCTCCGTCACCGGCGACGCCGGCCCGGGCAACGGCTCCTCGCTCGCGAGCAACGGCCTCCTCCACCCGGCCCTCCTCGCCGCGCTCGCCTGACACGCAATCGAGTCCGAACGTATTCACGCCTGCGACCGGCGTGTCGCGTGAAGAGGTTCGGACTCGATTGGTTGGGCGCGCAGGTCAGCCCGCGGCGAGAACGGCGTCGAGGCGCTCGTAGCCCTCGGTGACGCCTTTCGCCTGGCCGGAGGCGACCATGCCGTCGCGCGCCTCGAGCGTCGGGTAGACGGCGTGGGCCTTCACGCGGGTGCGTCCTCCGTCGAGCGGTTCGAACGTGACGGACTCGATGCTGACCACATCCGGGAATCCCTCGTATTCGAAGGTCTGGATGGCGAACTCGTTGTCGCGCACGACGTGGAACACCCCGCGGAAGCCGTACTCTCCACCGTTCGGGTCGCGGTGCACGTAGCGGTAGTGCCCGCCGGTCGTGTAGTCGTACTCCTCGACGTCCATCTCGTAGCCGCGCGGGCCGAGCCACTGGGCGATCAGGGCCGGGTCCTTGTGGGCGAGGAACACCTTCTCGACCGGATAGTCGAATTCGCGCTCGATGTCGACGTACGGGAGGCCGTCCGGCGCCGTGATGGTGACTGCGTTGCTCATTTCTTCTTCTCCTTCGGTGTGGCCGTGCCGCCGAGGCCGGCGAGCACGCTGTCGAGACTGCGGTACTGCTGTTCGTGGATGAGCCGGTAGCCGTCGATCCACGAGGTGAGCTCCTCGAGGGCCGCCGGTTCGAGGTGGACGGGGCGGCGCTGCGCCTCCCTCGTCCTGCTGACGAGCCCGGCCTCTTCGAGGACGTGGATGTGGCGGGACACCGCCTGCGTGGTGATCGCGAACGGCTCCGCCAGTTCGTTCACCGTCGCAGAGCCCCTGCTGAGGCGGGCGACGATCGCTCGGCGCACCGGGTCGGCCAGGGCCTGGAACGCGCGGTCGAGCCGCGTGTCCGCGTCCACATCCTGAGTCATATACAACCGATTCCTTTATCAACTGTTACGTTGAATACAATAATCCGCGGCCCACGACCCGTCAACCCCTAATGTGGATGCGTGAGCAGTCCGACGCAGGAACCCCTCGTGCACATCGACCACTTCCGGATGGATTTCGGCCGCACCACCGTCATCCGCGACCTCTCCTTCGACATCGCCCGCGGGGAGACGTTCGGCTTCCTCGGCAGCAATGGCTCGGGCAAGACCACCACGATCCGCGCGCTCCTCGGCATCTACCAGCCGACGGCCGGCGTACTCCACATCGACGGCCGCCCGTTCAGCCCGGAGGCCGGCGACAGGCTCGGCTACCTCCCGGAGGAGCGCGGGCTGTACAAGAAGGAGTCCGTCATCGACGTGATGGTCTACTTCGGCAAGCTCAAGGGCCTCGGCAAGGAGCAGGCCAGGCGCTGGTCCCGCGGTTACCTCGAACGGGTCGGCATCGGCGACAAGGAGAAGGTGCGCCTCGACAAGCTCTCCGGCGGCCAGCAGCAGAAGGTGCAGCTGGGCGTGACGATCATGAACGACCCGGAGTTGCTCATCCTGGACGAGCCGACCAAGGGCTTCGACCCCGTCAACCGCCGCCTGCTGATGGACATCATCGACGACCAGAAGCGTTCGGGCTCCACCGTGATGATGGTCACCCACCAGATGGAGGAGGTCGAGCGGCTCTGCGACCGCGTCATCCTCCTCAAGGACGGCGTCTCGCGCGCGTACGGCACGGTCGCCGAGGTGCAGGAGCAGTTCGGCGGCACGGTCGTGCACGTCGACCACGACGGCACGATCCCCTCCTCCCCCGCATACACGATCGCCCGGGATGCGGGCGGCCACGCCGAGCTGGAGGTCGCCAACGACGCGGACACCGCCGCGATCCTCCGCTCCCTCGTGGATGCCGGGCTCGACGTGACCCGCTTCGCACCGACCAGGAAGTCGCTCGACGACATCTTCGTCGAAGTGTACGGAGCAGACAGCAGGGAGGCAGACTGATGGCTCAGCACAACCTCGGGACCGTCGTCTCGTTCGAGTTCCTCCGCACCGTGTCGAAGCGCCGGTTCTGGGCGATCACGCTCATCGTGCCGATCTTCGCCATCGCGCTGATCAGCCTCGTCGTCGCCTCCAACGTGTCCACGGCGCAGACGGCGGACGCTCAGAAGAACGCCCGCTTCGAGTTCCAGTACGTGGATGCGTCCGGGCTGGTCGACCCGTCCGTCGCCCGGCAGCTGGGCGGCTCGCCCGCCGAGAGCAGCGCATCCGGGATCGACGCCGTGAAGTCCGGCAGCTCAGCGGCCTTCTTCGACTTCCCCGCCGACCCGGCGAAGCAGACCGTGAAGGTCTACGGCGCGGACGCCGGGCTGCTGCAGAACGCCAAGTACTCGTCGGCGGCGGAGAGCGTGCTCTCCGCCAGCGTGGAGAAGCGGATCGACTCCCCCACCGACGTCGCCGTGCTGCGCGGCGAGGTGCAGACCTCGACCACGACGTTCAAGGACGGCGCCGTCGCTCCCGGGTTCGAGGCGATCATCCCGGCCCTGATCTTCCTGGTGGCGTTCTTCATCGTCATCGTCTTCCTCGGCAACCAGATGCTGAACTCCACGCTGGAGGAGAAGGAGAACAGGGTCACCGAGATGATCCTGACCACCATCAACCCCACCAGCCTGCTGGTCGGCAAGGTGATCTCGCTGTTCATGATCGGCATCATCCAGATGGCGGTGTTCGCGCTGCCCGTGGTGGTCGGCTACCTGTTCTTCCGGGAGCAGCTGTCCATCCCGAGCCTCGACCTGTCCGGGCTGGTGTTCGAGCCGCAGAAGATGATCGTCGGCGCGCTCATCCTGATCGGCGGGTTCGCGCTGTTCACCGGGACGCTCGTGGCGGTCGGCGCCGTGATGCCGACCGCGAAGGACGCCGCCCCGCTGTTCTCGATCGTGATCTTCTCCATCGTGATCCCGCTCTACGCGTCCGGGTTCGCGATCAGCAACCCGCAGTCGGCGATCGTGCAGGTGCTCGTGTTCTTCCCGTACACCGCGCCGATCACGGCGCTCATCCTGAACGCGTTCGGCACGCTTCCGCTCTGGCAGGCGATCGTCATCATCGTCGAGCTGTTCGTGCTGTCCGCCGTCGTGCTGCGCATCGCGGTGCGCCTGTTCCGCTACGGCTCGATCGAGTACACCAACAAGGTGAAGATCCGGGATGTGCTGAGCCGCCGCTCGAACACGGCAGGGACGCGGTCCTGATGCGCGCCGTCGTCGTCACGACCCCGGGAGACGCGGACGTCCTCACCCTCGCGGAGGTGGCCGAGCCCGTCGCGGCGGACACCGAGGTGCGCATCCGGGTGACGGCGGCCGGACTGAACGGCGCCGACCTGTCGCAGCGCCGCGGGTATTACCCGTCGCCGGCAGGAGCACCGGAGTGGCCGGGGCTCGAGGTGTCGGGCGAGATCGACCAGGTCGGCTCGTCCGTGCACGGCTGGGCCGTCGGCGACCGGGTGTGCGCGCTGCTGCCGGGAGGCGGATACGCCGAATACGTGACCGTGGACGCCGGCCTCGTGCTCCCAGTACCTCCGGGCGTCGACCTCGTGGAGGCTGCAGGACTCCCGGAGGTCGCTGCCACCGTCTGGTCGAACGTGTTCCAGCTCGGCCGGCTCGCGGAGGGCGAGACCCTGCTCGTGCACGGAGGGTCCAGCGGGATCGGCTCGATGGCGATCCAGCTGGGCCGGGTGTTCGGGGCGACGGTGATCGCGACCGCCGGCAGCCCGGTGAAGGTGGAGTTCTGCCGCTCGCTCGGCGCCGAGGCCGCGATCGACTACCGCGAGAGCGACTTCGTCGAGGTGGTGCGCGACGTGACGGACGGACGCGGCGTCGACGTGGTGCTCGACATCGTCGGCGGCGCGTACATCGCCCGCGACCTGGACGCCCTCGCCGTCGGAGGGCGCATCATGTCGATCGCGACGCGCGACCGCACCCCGGCATCCATCGACACCGGCCTGCTGATGAGCAAGCGCGCACGCATCTGGGGCACGACGCTCCGGGCACGGCCGCTCGCCGAACGGGTGGCGATCATCGCCGGGGTGCGCGAACACGTCTGGCCGCACCTGGCGGCCGGCCGCATCCATCCGGTCATCGACTCGGTGTTCCCGCTGGAGGACGCCGCTCAGGCGCACCGCCGGATGGAGTCGTCCGCGCATCTCGGGAAGATCCTGCTGCAGGTCGGCTGACCGCGGCGACCACGGCGACGCCCACCGCGTACGCGACGAGGTCGATCCACTGAAAGGTCGACCCGAAGACGAAGTAGCTGCCGGGCACGACCACCTCGATGGCGCGCGGCAGCGGCGTGAGCTGGAGCACCTCGATCGCCCAGCAGAACGCCAGCGCCACGACCGGAGCCACCCACCGGGCCGCCCGCGGAACGGCGAACGCCACGATCACCGCGATGAGGGCGGCGTAGAGGGCGTCCCCGGCGAACCCGCCGACCGGACCGTCCGCGAAAGCGTGCACGGCGAGCCCGGCGACCAGGATGCACGCGGCGGCGACGGCCAGGCGGCCGCGGCGGGGCAGTCTGCTGCGGCGGGACAGGCTACTCGTGCTCATCCTCCGAGGCTACGGGTGCGCATCCGGTCGGCACGTCCCTCCCCGGGATGACAAAATCGGAGGATGACCGATCTTGCCTCCGACTCCGCTCTGTTCGCCCTGCCGAAGGCCGAGTTGCACCTCCACATCGAGGGCACGCTCGAACCCGACCTCGTCTTCGAGCTGGCCGGCAAGAACGGCGTCTCGCTCCCGTACTCGTCGGTGGACGAGCTGGCAGCGCTCTACGAGTTCGACGACCTGCAGTCGTTCCTCAACCTCTACTACGCGACGATGGATGTGCTCCGCACCGAGAACGACTTCGCCGAGCTCACCAGGCGCTATCTGACCACCGCCGCAGCGCAGGGCGTCCGCCACGTCGAGCTGTTCTTCGACCCGCAGGCGCACACCGCGCGCGACGTGCGCATCGAGACCGTCATCGACGGCATCTCCGGCGCGTTGGAGGAGGCGGAGCGCGACCTCGGGATCACCGGCGGCATCATCCTCAGCTTCCTGCGCGACCAGCCGGTCGAGTCCGCCGACCAGATCCTCAACGCCGGCCTCAGCCGCCGCGAGAACCTGATCGGCGTCGGCCTCGACTCCGCCGAGGTCGGCTATCCGCCGTCGCTGTTCCAGGACGTCTTCTCCGCAGCGCGGGATGCCGGCCTGCACGTCGTCGCGCACGCCGGGGAGGAGGGTCCGGCGTCGTACATCCGCGAAGCGCTCGACCTGCTCGGCGCCGAGCGCATCGACCACGGCATCCGGGCCGTCGACGACCCGGAGCTGGTCGCACGCCTCGCCGAGGAGCGGATCGCACTGACCATGTGCCCGCTGTCCAACCTGCGGTTGCGCACGGTCGCGACGCTGGACGAGCATCCACTGCTCCGGCTGGATGCGGCAGGGGTGCCCGTCACGATCAACTCGGACGACCCGGCATACTTCGGCGGATACATCGGAGACAACTTCGTGGCCGTCCGGGATGCGCTCGGCGTCACGAGCGAGCAGGCCGAGCGCTTCGCGCGCACCTCCATCGAGGCGTCGTTCGCGTCGGACGACCGCAAGCAGGAGCTGCTCGACGAGGTGGACGCCTGGCGCGGCTGACCGCCGGGAACAGTGCTCTAGCCCAGCGCCCGTCCGCGGCGGTACAGTGAGCGCACTGCTGACGGGGTGATGCGATGGCGAGCACCGGAGTTGGAACACGACGTGCACCTCTGCTGAGCGCGGAAGGCGCCGCCATCGTCGCGGGTGGAGGGGCGTTCGTCCTCGCGCTCGTCGTCGCCCTGCCGCTGTTCTGGGGAGCGAGCCTCGCGATCGCGGGGCCGGACTCCCTCGGCCAATTCGTCGCCATCGCCGCCGGGGTGATCGCGGCGCTCGCCTACGTCGCTGGACGCCTGTGGACGCGGGAGGGACCGCGGCCGTTCCGCGCGCCCGCCGCCGCGAGCACCGAGGGCGACCGGGCAGGCCGGGCCACCGCCGCCGACGTGTTCGACACCATCGTCATCGCGCTCGCGCACGGCGTGATCGCCCTCCTCGGCTGGCTCGCGCTCAGCGCCGTGCTCGACAACGGGTTCCAGGATGCGACGGTCTACTTCCTCTCCGCCGCCGCCCTCGCCGCGGTCGCCTGTGCCGGTACCGCGTACATCGTCTTCCTGTCGTCCGTGCAGATGGACCTGATGCGCCTGTCGACGGTGCTCGCCGTCTTCGTCATCGTGGGCATCCTCACCGCGATGCTCAGCGCGCCGGACCCGCACTGGTGGATGCTGCACCTCAGCGCCCTCGGCATGTCGAGCAGCGTGTCGTCGCTGTCGTTCAACCTGACCCTGATCATCGCCGGGGTGATCGTCACCGCCCTGGCCCGCTACGCGACGGACACGCGCGAGCTGGTGGCACCCGCCGACGACCGGCCGGAGGCGCGCAGGAGCAGGGCGGCGCTCATCCGGGTGCGGGTGGCGCTCATCCTGATCGGCGTGCTGCTCGCCGGGGTCGGGCTGTTCCCGCTCAACGTCTCCGCCGTGCTGCACAACGTGTCCGCCGTCGGGATGGTGCTGACGTTCTCGCTGGTCGTGTTCTGGGTGCGCGCGGCGCTCCCCCAGGCGCCGGCGTCGTTCTTCGTGCTCGGCTACGTGTTCTTCGCCACCATCGTGGTGATGCTGCTGTTCTACGTCGTCGGGTACTACGTGCTCACGGCGACGGAGCTGGTGGCCGGGGTGGTGGTGTTCAGCTGGCTCATCGTGTACCTGCGGGTGAGCGGGGCCGCGACCGGTGCGCCGAGGGCGGAGCCCGTCACGGGCGCTGGCGCCGCGACTCCTGCCGGGTGAGTGCCGCATCCAGCACGATGGCCGCGCGGATCAGGGCCAGGTGGGTGAACGCCTGCGGGAAGTTGCCCAGCTGCCTCCCGGCCGGGTCGATCTCCTCCGCGAACAGCCCGACGTGGTTGCCGTAGGTGAGCATCTTCTCGAACGCGTACTGGGCCTCCTCGATGCGGTCGGCGTCCGCCAGGGCGATCACGTAGAAGAACGAGCAGAGCGAGAACGTTCCCTCCTCCCCGGGCAGCCCGTCCGGCGACGCCGCTGGGTTGTAGCGGTAGACCAGGCTGTCGGTGACCAGCTCGTCGCCGATCGCGTCGAGGGTGGAGAGCCACATCGGGTCGTGCGGGGAGATCATGCCGACCAGCGGCATCAGCAGGGTGATCGCGTCCACCACGTCCGTGCCCGGATACTGCACGAACGCCTTCCGATCCGGGTTCCAGCAGTGGGTGAAGACCTGCTCGTAGATGGCGTCGCGAGCGCCGATCCAGGTCTCCAGCGGAGCGGGAAGGCCGCGCTCTCTGGCGATGCTGATGGCCCGGTCGAACGCCACCCAGCACATGATCCGCCCGTAGGTGAAGTCCTTGCGGCCTCCCCTGGTCTCCCAGACGCCCTCGTCCGGCTGGTCCCAGTTCTCGGCGAGCCAGTCGAGCACCGTGCGCAGCTTGGCCCAGCCAGGATGCCCGATCCTGCGGTACTTCTCGGTGACGAACAGAGCGTCGAACGCCTCGCCGTAGATGTCGAGCTGCAACTGGTCGGCCGCGCCGTTGCCGACGTTGACCGGCCGGGAGCCCTCGTAGCCCTCGAAGCCGTCGAGCTCCAGCTCCTCCAGGTCGGAGGAGCCGTCGATCCTGTACATGATCTTGAGCGGGCCGGAGGCCTCCCCCGCCTGCTCGGCGACGCGGTCCGCGACCCACAGCGCGAACGCGACGGCCTCGTCGGTGTACCCGAGCGCGAGCAGCGAGTAGACCGAGAACGAACCGTCGCGGATCCAGGTGTACCGGTAGTCCCAGTTGCGCACGCCGCCGAGCTGCTCGGGAAGCGCGGCGGTCGGGGCGGCGACCAGGCCGCCGCTCGGCGCGTACTGCAACAGCTTGAGCACCATCGCAGAGCGCTCCACCGCCTCCCGCCACCTGCCGGTGTACGTGCTCACCCGCAGCCAGTCGCGCCAGAACTCCACGGTCTGCCGGAACAGTTCCTGCCCGTGCTGCGTGGTGAGTCCGTCCGCGTCGTCGCCCGGTGCGGTGTGGAACGCGAACAGCCGCAGCTGCCCCGCCGACATCGTGAACTCCAGCTCGACGTCCCCCGCGGCGAGCGCCGCAGCATCCGGGGTGTCGTCGCCGAGCCCGAGCAGGGCGGCCCCCGCCTGCCCGTCGTCGAAGTCCACTCGCCCGGGACTGGTGGATGCGGTGTGCGTCCTCCGCCCGAAGTCGAACCGCGGGCGGCACTCGAGCCGGAAGCTCACCTCGCCCCTGACCACGCGGATGCCGCGCAGGATGCGGCGCTCGTCGGTGGCGACGGTGGGGTCGTCGGCCAGTGGCATGAAGTCGATCACCTCGGCGACACCGGATGAGCTCATGAACCGGGTGATCAGCACCGCCGTCTGCGGGAAGTACATCTGCTTCACCCGCACGTCGTCGTCGACGGCGTGGATGCGGAAGTATCCGCCCTTTTCCCTGTCCAGCAGCGATGCGAACACCGCTGGAGAGTCGAAGCGCGGGGCGCAGAACCAGTCGATGGTCCCGTCCGTGCACACCAGTGCCACGGATTGCAGGTCGCCGATCAGTCCGTGCTCTGCGATATCGGGGAATGCATGTCTCGGTGTCTCCGTCATGGGAGCCCTCCTCGGACGATGGCGCTCACTATAGACCCGGCAGGGCGACAGTGGCCAGTGGGGGGATATCCGGGACAGCGGGCGAGGACTATGATCCGGTGCCAGCGGAAGGTCCACCTTTCCGGCAGGAGGTCGTCATGACCGCATCCTTCACCGGCACGTCCCGTTCCGACGTGCGACGGCTAATCGCGCCCCTGGCTCTCGCGCAGTTCATCTGCAGCTTCGCCGGGTCGAACATGAACGTGATGATCAGCGACATCTCCCGCGATCTGGACACGACGGTGCAGGGCGTTCAGATCAGCATCACGCTGTTCCTGCTGACGATGGCGGCGTTGATGATCCCCGCCGGGAAGCTCACGGACAAGATCGGCAGGAAGCGCTGCTTCACGCTCGGCCTGATCGTCTACGGCGCCGGCGCCCTCGTCAGTGCCGCATCGCCGGGGCTGTGGGCGCTGATCCTCGGCAACAGCATCCTGGAGGGCGTCGGCACCGCCCTGCTGATCCCTCCCGTCTACATCCTCACCACGGTCTACCTGTCCGACATCCCGACGCGGGCGTGGGCGTTCGGCGTGATCAGCGGCTTGGGCGGCATCGGGGCCGCGGCAGGTCCGCTGATCGGCGGGCTGATCACCACCGCGATCAGCTGGCGTGCCGCCTTCCTCTTCCAGGCGCTCATCATCGTGGTCATCCTGCTGCTGAGCAGGAGACTGACCGACCCCATCCCGGCCGATCCGAAGCGGCCGTTCGACGTGGTCGGGGCCGTGCTCTCCGCGCTCGGCCTGTTCGTGCTCGTGCTCGGCATCCTCGCTGCCGACAACAGCGTGCCGCTGATGGTGACGCTCATCGTCGCCGGGATCGTGATCCTGGTGCTGTTCTTCTGGTGGGTGCGGCGCCGCGAGCACGCAGGGAAGGAAGCGCTGCTGTCGACCTCGCTGTTCCGCAACCGCCTGTCGAACATCGCCCTCGTCACCCAGAACGTGCAGTGGGTGCTGCTGATGGGCACGTCCTTCACGGTGTCGGCGTACCTGCAGGTGGTCCGCGGCTACAGCGCCATTGCGACCGGGGTGCTGTTCACCGCCGCGACGGTCGGGCTGCTCCTCACCTCCCTGGTCGCGGGCAGGCTGGCTCGGCGGTTCTCGCAGCGGAGCCTCATCCTGACCGGCTTCGTGCTCTGCGTCCCCGGCATCGTGCTGCTGATCTGGCTCGTCGCGGTCACGACGACCGACTGGGCGTTCGTGCCCGGTCTCTTCCTCATCGGGGCCGGCCTCGGCCTGATGCTGACACCGTCGGTGAACGTGGTCCAGTCCGCCTTCCCGGAGGAGGCGCAGGGCGAGATCTCCGGACTGTCCCGCAGCGTCTCGAACCTCGGTTCCACTCTCGGCACGGCCATCGCCGGCACCATCCTGATCGCCAACGTCGCCGCGGGCTCTGCGGCATACGGCTCGGCGATGGCGGTGCTCGCCGTCCTCGGACTCGGCGGACTCGTCGCCGCGCTGCTGCTGCCCAGGGATGCGAGCGCTCGGCATCCCGCACCGGGCATCCGGGAGGCGACGTGACACCGCGGCCGCGCACCGCGAACGCCGCGCTCCGCCGCGCGCGGGTGGACTACATCACCGAGGAGTCGGTGTACGGGACCGTGCTCGTCAGCGGGATGATCGTCGCAGCGGGCTCGTACCACGCCACCTCGATGCAGGTCTTCCTGACGGTGCTCACCACGGTGATCGTCTTCTGGGCGGCGCACGTCTACGCCGGGACCATCGCGGGCCACGGTGTGGAGGAGGAGGGCGGCGGAGGGCTGTCCGCGTCGTTCCAGCGCTCGCTGCGGCGGTCGGTCGGGTTCCTGACATCCGCTGTCCCTCCGTCGTTCGTGCTCCTGCTCGGCGGGCTGCGCGTGGTGGACGACACGGTCGCGCTGTGGACAGCGCTCTGGCTCGGCGTCGCGATCCTCGCGGTGCTCGGCTACATCGTGTTCGCCCTCCGCGGCGACTCCTGGCCGGTGCGGATCATCGGCTCCATCACCACAGCCCTGTTCGGCATCGCGATGATCGTGCTGAAGGCCGTCATCCACTGAGTCCGGCCAAACTTCTGCTCCGCGGCCGACCAGGCGTACGATCCGGCTATGACCATGCAGGAGGAAGGCACCGCCGGCGACGAGGCCGACGAGCGCGAGGGGTCCGTGCCGGACGGCGCGCGCGAACTCACCACACCGGACGGCCGCACCGTCCGCTTCTTCGATTCGGGAGCATCCGGGGCGGGCGCGACGGTGCTCTGGCATCACGGCACCCCGCAGACCGGCGCGATCATCGCGCCCATCGCCGCCGCCGCGGAAGCCGCCGGTCTCCGCGTCGTCTCCGTCGCCCGGCCCGGCTACCCGGGCTCGACCGAACGGCCGGACCGCAGCGTCGCCGACGCTGCGGCAGACGCCCTCCTGGTGCTCGACGAACTGGGCATCGACCGGTTCGCGACGGTCGGCGCATCCGGCGGCGGCCCGCACGCGCTCGCCTGCGCGGCCCTGGCACCGGACAGGGTCAGCGCCGTGGCCACGATCGCCTCGCTCGCCCCGCGCTGGGAGTCCGACGACTGGTTCGCCGGGATGGCCTCCCCCGACGCGCTCCTCACCGCTGTGCTCGGCCGGGATGCGCGCCTCCGCCACGCGGAGCACGCCGAGTTCGACGAGTCCTCCTTCACCGACCGCGACTGGGCGGCACTCTCCGCCGACTGGGCGCCGCTCGGCGCAGACGCGCAGGCCGGAGCCGCAGAGGGACCGGCCGGCGAATCCGACGACGACGTCGCCTACGTGTCCGACTGGGGCTTCGACCCGGCCGACATCACCGCGCCAGCCCTCCTCGTGCACGGCAAGGCCGACCGCGTCGTCCCCGTCGCCCACACGCTCGCCCTGCTGGAGCGCATCCCGAACGCCGACCTGCTGCTGCGCCCGCGCGACGGGCACGTGTCTGTGCTGGCGACGCTGCCGCTGGTGTTCGCGTGGGCGGCTGCGCCGGTGTGACGAGGGGCGAGCAATCATCCGCCCTCCGGAACCGCACCCCACGCGACACGAAGGTGATGGTCACCGATCCAGACGCCGCACGTCTCGACAGAGGTCCGGTCTGCGACAGTAGCTGGGACCGATACGGTTCGTACGCTCGGCATGCCGGGAACAGCGCGAGATACGAAGCCCGAGGGCATGGCTAGGAGCCCCACCCCGAGTGCCTTGCCTGCCGCCTCCTTCGCGGTCCATATTTCTGTGAGGACGTTGCCGCCGCCCTCCGCTCGGATCTCCTCGCGTTCACCCGCGGACAGTGCCCAAACCATGTCCGGAAGGCACTCGTTGACGATTCGTTGCTCGATGTCGACACCGATCGGGGCACGCGAGATGGCCAGCACCGTCGCGACGGTGCTGTGAGACACGGAGTAGTAGTTCTCGGCGGCGTGCAGGGGAAAAGTCCTAGCCGAGCTCCGGAAATGCTGCCGTGCCCGCGTGCCCAGAATCGCGTCAACAAGCCACGCGGCCACGTCACAGTTTGCGTTGTTCCGCGCGATCCAAAGCTCAATCTTTGACCAATTTGACGTTAGAAATACTATTGGTTGACCCTTAACACTTGAAATGTGCACATCACATAGCCTAGATTGATGCATGTACATCAAAGAACTTTCGTCACACCATGACTCGATCGTCAACCGCCGACCGGCCCCAGAGGGAGCAACCGTGACACTGCCGACAACGTCTGTCAGCCGCCCGATGACAAGGCTCTCCCTGTCACGCGGCAAGGTTTCCGAAAGCGCATCGCTGGACGAATCCGTCGAGGTCGGCGGCTCTGCGCACGGAACATTTCGCTCGACAAAGAGCCGCGTTCTGCTCGACACGTGCAGTGCGATTCTCAATCGCGGAGGGGTGGCCGCGCTGGTGCCATCCGGAGCATCCGACGCGTACTTCCATTCGATTGCCGAGCAGGTGGAGGGCTTTGCCGCGACACGTTCTGATAGCAGTGCCGTGCCACCCGGTGGGATCCTTGCACTCCCCACGTCGGGATCGACCGGACTTCCCAAACTGGTCGCGCTTCCCGCGGCGGGCATCGCCCAATTCGTGGGATGGGGCGGCGACCGATTCGGCTTCGGCCCAGACACCGTGTCCCTGAGCCTCAGCCCGTGGAACTTCGATGTCTCTCTCCTGGACACCTGGGCAGTGCTCGCCTCAGGAGGCACCGTCGTGGCCGCCGACGAGGCCCGACTGTATGACGCGGTTTATCTCGCTGGGATACTCACCCGGCACGAGCCCACCTTCATCCAAGTCGTGCCGTCCACCCTCGATGCACTCGTCACTGCAGGAAGCGGTAGCGCGGCGTTCCCCTCCGTACGCGATGTGGTGCTCACCGGCGGCGCCGTTGCACGGAGCAGGCGTGCCGCTGCCGCGCAGATGTTTCCCGCGGCATCGTTTCACAATGTGTACGGATCGACCGAGGTCAATGATTGCCTCATCGAGACCTTCGACGCACAGCAGTTCTCGACCATGGAGACCCTTCCGCTCGGATCACCGATCCCCGGCTGCTCTGTCTACGTGGATGCTAGCGGCGTGCTGCACCAGATGGACAACACCTCAGGCCGCGCCGATGGCGAGCTACTCGTTCGGACGCCGTGGCAAGCTGTCGGATACATCAGGGAGGGACGGCACTCACCCTTACCAGCGACCTCGGAGAACCTGTTTCCCACCAAGGATCGGGTGTCGTTGCGCTGCGGGCAGTTGATGTACGTGGGCCGTCGAGACCGGACGATCAAGATTCGCGGGCAGCGGGTGAACTTGGAAGACGTCGAGCACTCGGCCCTGCGGACGGCGCTGGTCGGGATGTCGTGCGCGTGGCTCGAAACATCGACGTCGGGCGAAAGCTTACATCTCGCATACACGGCCCCCGGGGAGGCCGATGCGGCGGTGACCGGACTCGAACTTCGGGTCGCCATGAGCGCTCATCTTCCTGCGTACGCGATGCCCAACCACCTTCACGCCTTCTCAGGCCCATTCCCCGTGAACGGGAACGGCAAACCAGACCTTCACTCCATCAAGTCACAACTAGAAAGCGCCAGATCATGACGACCATCAACGACGTCAAGCACTACATCGCAGATACCTTCGCCCCCGACGTCACCCCAGAGCAGCTCGCTTCGGACGTCGACCTCGTCTCGACGGGAATCCTGACCAGCGTAACGACCGTGCAGCTTCTCGGCTGGTCCGCCAGAACCTACAAGATCCCCATCAACTCGATCCCCATCAATCCAGATGATCTACGCACTCCGGAGGGAATCGCCAACTTCATCGAGGCCCACCGCACCGACACGCCCTGAGCGTGCTTCTTTCCCTCCATCGGCACAATCGCAACAAGAAAGCAGAAAAACCAGCATGTTCACCAGGTCAAGGAATGACGTTCCTGCTGTTGAGTGGGGCAACGGCACCAGCCATCGACTCCTCGTCGCCGCTGACAATATGGGCTTCGCCGTGGCCCACACCGTCGTCCGCGCAGGAACCGAGTCGAAGCTCGAGTACAGGAAGAACCTTGAGGCGTGCTATTGCATCAGTGGCTCGGGCAACGTCGAAGACACGGACGGCAACCTGTTCGAAATCTCTCCTGGTGTTGTCTATGTGCTGAACGGCCATGAACCGCATTACCTTCGCGCGGCGGGTCACGAGGACCTCGAACTCGTCAGCATCTTCAACCCACCCATTCGCGGAGACGAGACCCACACTCTCAACCGCGATGGCTTCAGCACCTACTAGGCGACCAGGATGACATCCATTCCGCCGAATAGTTTGTGGCCCCAGTACATCGAAACCCTTCGCAGCGCGGAAACGCACTCGACTTCGCTTGAGCTCGAAGAGGGCTTCTCCGGCGATCGGTGGGGTGCCTTAGCAGCAAGCGGCCTGTTCTCCACGTTGCGCGAGCACGGCACCGGTGCCGACGGCATGCGAGCTGCAATCAGCCGAATCCGTGACCTGGGGCGATCGCATCCGGATCGCGGTCTGACGTTTTCGGCTGTGACCCAGCTGGCGAGCACCATCTATTGCCTTCGTGCATTCGCCGGCACAGACCTGCAGGAACGCTACCTGCCGGCCGCTGAGTCCGGCACGGCCATCGGTGGCCACGCCATCACCGAAGCCGATGCGGGTTCCGATGTCATGGGAATGACAAGCACGGCAATTCTCGAAAACGGACGTTACGTGCTGAACGGGACCAAACGATTCATAACGAACGCACCGGTTGCCTCCACTCTCGTCGTCTACGCGAAGACGGTGGAAGATGGCACCGACAGGGGCCTCTCAGCGTTCCTTGTGGAGACGGCGTGGCCCGGGGTGGACACCTCCGAGACCATGCCGACCGTTGGGTTGAAAACGTCACCGATCGGCCAAGTGTCCTTCAACGAGGTCGCCGTGCCCGCTGCGAACCGGATCGGACACACCGGAGCCGGGCTGCTGATTCTCGATCAAGTCATGAAGCGCGAGATCTTGATCGCGTTCGCGGGGAACATCGGAGAGATGGAGCAGCTCGTTTCTCGCTCGGTGCACCATGTGAACGACAGGAAGCAGTTCGGGAAAAGTATCGGCAGCAATCAGATCGTCGCGGATCGTGTCGTGGATACGCAGATCGACATCGAACTGGGCGCCGCCCTCCTGTACTCGATCGCCGATCGGCTGGATGGCTTCGAGGACGTCACGATACCGGTTGCCGCAGCAAAGGTCTTTATCAGCGAGGCCAATGTCAAATCGGCCATCAACGCGTTCCGGGTTCACGGAGGCAATGCATACCTGAGCTCGTCGCCGTTGGCCACCCACCTGCTTGATGCCGTTCCCGGTGCGATCTATTCAGGGTCGAACGACGTCTTGCGAACCAAAATCGCCTCACTGATGGGGATCGCCTCATGATCGCAAACTACGAACGGCTGACAAACCCGACACGTGTGTTCGACCATGAAAACACCGCCGTTGCCCAGTTCGTCGATGGTGCCGGATGCTATGCAGAACCGAACATCGCTCAAGCAATCGAACGTCTCCACGATGCCGTACGAGACACCATCGACTACAACGTGTTCAATGTTTCCCTCGGAACTGAACTCAGCGCATCGGAGGTGGTTCGAGAGGGTGCGGGCTTCTGCCTGCACAAGAGCATCCTGTTCGTCGCCGGTTGCCGTCGCCTCGGTGTACCTGCCGTCCTCTGTTCGGATGTGGTCGTGAACCACGTCGCCGACGCGGCAATGCTCACGCTGGTGGGTGGAGACGCATTCCTCCACTGGTACGCCCAGATCTATCTCAATGGCCGCTGGATCAAAGCGGCACCGATATTCAACACGTTGCTCTGTGCGCTCTCTGGGATCGATGTCCTTCGCTTCAACCCCCATGCCGATGCGATTGAGCAACGCAATAGCGCGACGACGAAGATGCTTTTCAGTGGCGACCAACGCACGCACTCGAATCCCGATATGCACGATCTCTTGACCCTGATCCGAAACAAACATCCTCGAATGGTGACTTCGGCTGGGCGGACTCCGACCTCCCTGAGCTTGGCCGGAATATCGCTGTGACGACGGAGAGGAATACGACAGTGTGGAAATACGACGGCTGGGAGTCCGACTTCAAGCTCGGCTTGGTTTCGCCCCACGCCGATATCGGCCCAGAAGCGGAGGCTCAGGCCATGTCGTCGGGAACTCGCATCACGGTCCACGGAGCCCGAGTCGAATTCAGTCCGATGCACCCAGGCGGGACGATCGACGAGAAGATCGCTCACGACCCCGTGCGGCAGTTCATTGCCCCCGAGATGATAGACAAGGCCGTCGAGAGCCTTTCGAGTTCCCCGCTTGACGCGATCGGATTGGCGTTCACGAGTTCGTCCTTCCTTGTCGGTGCGCAACGCGAGCGAGACCTGCTCGCACGGTTGACTGCGCTCAGCCACGGCGTGAAACTGACGACGACTGGATTCGCTGCCACCGCCGCAATACGAGAGTTGCAGCTCGACAGGGTTGCGATCATGGCGCCGTCCTGGTTCGACGACGACCTGTGTCGTGCCGGCGAAGCATACTTTCGCGACCAGGGCATCAATATCGTCTCCGCGACCCCGAGCGGTCCGAGCGGAGGTCCGCGACACATCACCCCGGCCGCTACCGCGGCGGCGGTTGAATCACTCGTAGCGACGACGAATGCGCGCGCAGTGTTCATCGCCGGAAACGGCCAGCGTGCAGTTGGGGCGATCGACTACCTCGAACGTACTTTGAAAATCACCGTGCTCACAGCAAACCAAGTACTCCTCTGGGCATCGCTGAGCGAGACCAATCTCAGGCCCCGGATATCCGGATACGGGCGACTTTTCGCACAGAACCCTTCGGGCGTTGAGACATGATATCTTTCACTGCATGTACATGAATTCTTCTAGCGCAGGCAACGGGTCTCCGACCCAGGACAGTGCTGCCGCCTGGGCGCAGGTGGCAGCACTCGCCGCAGCGGTAGATGCCACGCTCGGAAGATGGCTGGTCGACATGCACGGAATCGGCCTGACGGAGTATCGCGCAGCGCTGCATCTCAGCATGTCCCCCCAGCAGGAACTGCGAATCTCCGAGCTGGCCAACCGCGTGGGACTCAACCAGAGTTCGGTGACGCGCTTGGTCGGCCGCATGGAAGCGAAGGGGCTCGTCACGAGGGACACGTGCCCAGACGATGGCCGCGGTGTCTACGCCGTCATCACCAGCGCCGGCCTCGATGCTGTAACGCGGATACGCAAACCATTCGAAGCCAAGGTGACGGAAATCCTCGGCAATGCATCGAAGGAGTTCCCCCAACTGGACCTGGTCTGCATCGACCGCTCCCTTCGAACAATCGCGCAACTCGTTTCCTTGTGGAACTCGCCATGACCAGACGCACCCAACTACTTGCATGTACATGCAGGTAATTGCACGCCCCCTCTCGAACGGAACCAAATATGACCACACGACTCGATGTCTTCATCGACTTCGTTTGCCCCTTCTGCTTTCTCTTCGAGAAAACGCTCGCGGAGGTTAAGCGCGACCGGGATGTGGTTGTGAACCTTCGCCCGTTTGAGCTTCGACCACACCCGATTCCCACACTCCGCCCGGAAGATGATTACCTTCCCCGAATCTGGAGGAATGCCGTTTACCCCGCCGCGCAGAGGGTGGGCATTCCGATCTCCCTCCCTTCGACGTCGCCACAGCCTCGCACCGAGCGGGCGTTCATGGTCATGCAGCTGGCGCGGGAGAACGACAAGCTAGAAGAATTCTCACGGGCCATGTTCAGTGCGTTCTTCCAAGAAGATCGCAATATCGGCGAACTCGATGTGATCGTTGATGTCGCCACCTCGGTCGGGCTCAACGCCGCCGATGCCGTTTCCGCTTTTTGGAGCAACGAACGCCGGGAGCGCCAACTCCTCGATCAGGACTACGCAACACGGGCTGTCGGCGTCAATTCTGTCCCAGCCATGATGGTTGCCGGAGAGCTTGTACGGGGGGTGCCGGACGCCGCCAGGCTGAAAGCGATCATCGACGCGTCGTCCGAGGACATTTCACACCCCGGCGAGCGGCCATGAATTCCATGCCACGCGAGAAGCTCGTCGATTTCATGGACCAAGCTGTCGCGGCCTGCGTCGCGCACGTCGACGCTGGTGGTCTTCCGTTCGTGGGTGCTGTCGTCGACGAATCCGGCCTCATCTCCAGCTTCGGGGTCAACAGGGTTCGTGAGACACGCGATGCGAGCGCGCACGCCGAAATCATCGCGATGCGCGAGGTCCTGGCCGCCTCAGGCCGCAAGAATCTCGCTGGCACAACGTTGCTGGCCACAGGGGAACCGTGCGGCCTATGCTATCGCTTCGCGCTCGATCACGGCATCGACGCCATTTACGTCGCGGTCGACCGTGACGACGCCGCGGCCTGGGGATTCGACTACCGCTCCAGTTACACCGCGCTGGGGATCACCGACGAACGCCGGTCTGCCGTCCTCCGCCCGCTTCCGGTCCACCGTGGCACCGAGCCGTTCGATCGATACCTGCAATCACACACAAATCAGGGGCGCTGATCCGCGCTCCCCACCCCTGAAAGGACCCATCATGAGCTGGCTCTACCTCGGCATTGCCGTCATCTTCGAGATCGCGGTCGGCATATCAGCTGGCAAGGCACAAGGCTTCACCAAACTGTGGTGGACGATAGCAACTCTCATCAATGGCGGGATCGCCACCTTCTTTCTCAGCCTCGCGCTGCTGACCTTCGATGTCGGCGTCGGCTACGCGCTCTGGACATCTCTCGCCGGCGTGGGAATCGTCATCCTCGGCGCGCTCTTCCTGTCGCAAAAGCTGACCTGGAAGAAGCTCATCGGCATCGGCATCGTCATCGCCGGGGTTGTCGGCCTCAACCTCGCCGGGCCCGCCTGAGCCCCGGCGACATCATTCATCCAGATCGAAAGGAACCGCGCAATGACCCCGTCAACGCCAGCACCCATGTCCCCCCAGAAGAGTGCACGATCGTGGCTCGCCCTCCTGCTCGCAGGAGGCTTCGAAGTCGGCTACGCACTCAGCGTGAACGGTAGTGATGGTTTCAGCAACCTCACCTGGTCGCTCGTAGCCGTCGTCTTCTTCCTCTTCACCCTGTACTTTCTGAGCGTCGCACTCAAGCGGATCGACGTCGGAATCGGGTACGCGGTCTGGGCAGGCATCGGCGCTGTCGGCGCGGCCCTTCTCGGGCCGGTCTTCTTCGATGAGACGCTGACGCTCGTCAAAGCGTTCTGGCTCGCGGTGATCATCGGCGGTGTCATCTGGCTCAAGCTGGCAGACAGCGCACAGCTCGCGGCGCGAGGCCGCAAATCTGCGTCGTAGCTCCGCATAACACGGCAGTCACCCCCAGCGAAACCTGACGTCTAGCCGCGATCCGACTTCGCCCCGTACCTCCGGCGTCGCACGATCACCCCGACCAGGATGGCCGCGACGGCCGCCACGATCAGCGCGATCGGGAGCTGCGAGCCCGTCCACGCCAGCGCGTCGTCGCCTCCGCGCGGGGGCTTCGTGCCTGCGGGGGCCGCTCCGGGGTCGGGCGAGCCGGTCGGCGACGGCACGGACGGGTCGGTGGGAGTCGCGGTGGGGGTMGGGGTGGTCCCCGGCGTGCCGGGCGCGGTCGGAGTGCCGGTCGGCGTCGGCGTCGCGGTGGGCGTCGGCGTCGCGGTGGGAGTCGGTGTCGGCGTGGGCGTCGGCGTGCTCACCGCGGCCGGGTCGAGCCGGAAGGTCGTCACGACCGCACGGTGGTTGCTCGGCCACGCGTTGCCCGCGACGTTCCTCGCGGACGGCCACCCCGCCACCAGCGTGTTCGAGCCGAGCACGGCGAGGTCGGCGCCCGCCGCGTAGACGTAGTCGATGCGGTCCTGCGGCTCCGGCGTGCCCGTCGACGGGTCGGTGGCCACGATCGGCGACCACGAGTTCCCCGCGGCGGCCGACGGGTCCGGATGTGCGGCGCGGTAGGTGTCCGTCAGCCCGGCCTTCGTCAACGCGGCCGGGACCGGCCAGGCCACAGCGCCGACACCGCAGTGCGCTGCGGCCGTCGCGGCCGTCCAGTCGTCCGACGACGGGGACTCCAGGTCGGCGAGCAGGATGACGGGGGTCTTCTCCGCAGCCGACGCGTCGCCGCGCAGCGCCGCGGCGAGCGCCGTCGCCTGGTCGTAGCGCGCCGTCGTCTTCTCCGCGGCGACGAGCGCTGCCGGGTCGGTCACTCCGCCCTGGCAGGCCGCGTTCGGCCCGTAGCCCGCTCCGTCGAGTCCGGCGCTCCATAGGCGCACGTCGCGTCCGAGCACGTGGGCGGTGGCGCCGACGGCGGGGAGCGCTGCCGCGACCGCCGCGCGTCGGCCGGTGGCCGCATCCACCGGGTACGCCGAGACGATGGACGCGCCGTCGCCGCCCGCGACCGCGTACCAGCCGAGGGCCTTGGCGAGGCGGGTGGCGACCGTGCCGTCGTCCTGCTGCACCCCGATCACGTCCAGCCCGTTGGAGGCGATCACCGCGAGCTCCTTGAACGTCGCGTCGCTGACGTGGCTGCCCGCATCCCACAGGTTCCAGGTCGTCGCGGCGAGCTGCACGGGGTCGGTGGCGCCGAGCACCGGCACCTCAACGGTGATGCGGGAGGTGGTGCTGCCGTCTGCCGCCTGTACGGTGATGGTCGCCGGGTCGGCGGGTGCTGCGGAGGGTGCCGTCCCGGTGACCGTGCCGTCTGCCGCGACGCTGAGCCAGTCGTCGCCCGCGACCTTCGAGTATCCGGTGACCGCGGCGCCGTTCCAGAGCCCGCCGACGCGCTGGGCGACAGCGCCGCCCGCGCGCACCGCCGGCGCGCGGAAGGTGTCCGTCACGAATCCGGCGGCGAGGGTGGCTCCGCTGTCCGACGGCGTCGTGGCGGGCAGTGCGGCCGTGTACTCGTTGAGGATCTGGGCGGCGCCGATCGCGGTGTCGTAGAAGTCGAAGTCGTCGATGGATGCGTTGACGAACCCGTCCCCGGTGTCCGCTCCTGAGCCTTCGGCGCCGACCCGGAACGGGTTGCCGCTCACCAGGGAGAACGCGCTCGTCAGCCCGGCGTTCTGCGCCGTCTGCTGGCCGTCCAGGTAGGTGGTCATGGTGCCGGCGGCGCGGTCGGCGACCACGGCCACCTGGTGCCACGCCCCGATCACCGAACTGCCGCTGACCTGCGGAAGGTAGTTCTGCGCGGTGGAGGTGCCGTTCCTGCCGAAGCAGGCGCGCAGCACACCCGGCTGGCCCGCGGTGTTGTAGAGCGTCGTGCCCTTGTTGTAGCAGTGGGTGAAGTCCTGGTTGGACACGATCGGCGAGTCGGAGCTGGTGGCCGCCTCATTCATCCAGAACACGTAGGAGAAGCTGGACGACGCATCCGTGCGCCCCGCGATCAGCGGCAGGCTGAAGAAGTTGACGCCCTGGACGCTTCCCGCCGGCGAGTTCACGTACGCCGCCTTGCCGGAGATGCCGGCTCCGTACGATGGCGTGCCTGACCAGGCGCCCGCGTTGCCGCTGCCGGAGCTGTCGGCCACCGTCGTGCCGGTGTCGTCGTCGAAGTCGTACGACACGATCGGCGCGACCGAGTCCCCCGGAGCGCGGTAGCGGTTCCACACCGCATACAGGGTCACCGTGGCTCCCGCCGCAGACGCCAGATCCGTGACGCTCTGCTTATCGGCGTACACGACCGCTCCGGATGCGCTGGTCGCCCAGCCGCGGAACTGGTACCCGGCGCGGGTGTACCCGTTCGCGGTCAGCGCTGCGGTCTGACCGGTGGTGAGCGTCTGCGACGCCGTCGACCCTCCCCCGGCGCCGTTGCCGTCGAACGCCACCGTGTACGCGACCACGGTCGGCTTGCTCACCGCGAAGTCCGCGGCGACCTGGCTGCCGGGGATGGCGGCGTCGAAGAAGTTGACGTTGTCGACGGACGCGTTGACGTACCCGTCTCCGGTGTCGCTCTCACTGCCGCTCAGTCCGCCGATGTTGAACGCCAGCCCGCTGTCGAACGCCGTGGATGCGGTGATCGACCCGGCGGGTGCCGTCGCCTTCTGCACGCCGTCGACGTAGAACGTCCCGGTGTTCGCGGTGCGGTCGATCACCACGGCGACGTGGTGCCAGGCGTTGAGGATGCTGCCGGAGATGCCGTGCACGTACTGCTTCGTCCCGCCGGCCGTCTTCCCCCAGCAGGCTTCGAGCACCCCGGCCGTCGCCTGGTTGTAGAGGGTGATGCCCGCGTTGTTGCATGAGTCGAAGTCCTGGTTGCTGATGATGGGGCCGTAGCTGGTGCGCGACTGCTCGGAGATCCAGAACTCGTAGGAGAAGCTGGACGACGCATCCGTCTTCCCTGCCACCCTCGGGAGCTTGATGTAGTTGGAACCACCGCCGACCACCGCCGCTTTGCCCGAGACCCCGCCGACGTAGGACGGCGTGCCCTTCCAGCTCGCGTCGTTCCCATTGCCGGAGCTGTCGGTGACGACGGAGCCCGTGTCGCCGTCGAACGTGTACGACGCGACCGGTGTGATCGCATCCTGCGGATCGAAGGCGGGGCTCGCGGCCGCCGCGTTCGCCACGCCGACGATCACCCCGGCGCCCGCTGCGGCCACCGCCAGCGCTGCGACGGAGGCCAGGATGCGGTGCGCCACGGTGCGCGGGACGAGGCGGTTGATGACGCTCTGCACGGTCATGGGGGTTCTCCGGAGTCGGGTCGGGCGGGATCGGCGGTGGTGGTGCGGCGAGGTGCGGTGCGGTGCGGCGGTCAGGTCACGCGGTCAGCTGCGCCACGCGCCCCGCATACCGGTGCTGCCACCCGGTGCCGGTCGCCGCCGTGACGACCACGTCGTAGTACCCGTCCGTGGTCGGCCAGGTGATCGTCTCCGTCGCGCCGGGGTGCACCCACACGCTGCGCGTGCCACCCGCGAAGTCGTTGGCGGTGAGCGTGTAGTGCACCGGCTGCAGGCCGTCGTCGTGCAGCGCGATCGTCAGGGTGGGCTCGCTCCCCGCGACCAGTGCGACGTCCACCCGGGGCACGCCGGCGTTGTCCTGCCCGGCCGGCAGCACGGTGCCCGCGTGCGATCGCACGAACCCGTCCGGTCCGTACACGGTGAACGCGTATCGACCGTCGTGCGCCGCCGCGTCCCAGCTGTACGCCGCGGGCGACGCTGCCGTCACCGTGTGCGGCGTGTTGCTGAACGGCAGGTACTTGTCGGGGAACGCCTGCAGGCTGACCGCTTTCCCCGCCGCGCCTCCGACGAGGCTCAGCCGCGCGGTCACGGTGCCGGTCTCCCTGTCCTCCTCGAACGTGCCGTGCGGGTGGAACGACAGCGGGCGGGGGCGCAGCGCGCCGCCGTCCCACTTGTCCGCCGGCGGCACCTGCGTGCTGATCGTTCCTCCTGCGCGCGCGATCTGCACCAGCGCCTCGGTGTCCGGCAGCGACGGGATGTCCACCACCGGATGTGCGAAGTCCAGCGCACTCGTCAGGTCGCCGCTGATCCCGCGCCGCCACTGCGTGATGGTGGTGCTGAGCGCCGGGGTGCCGAGCGCCGTGGTCCAGGTCTCCAGGAACTGGAGAATCGAGGTGTGGTCGAACGTCTCGCTGTTGACCCAGCCGCCGCGGGTCCACGGCGACACCAGGATCGCCGGGACGCGGGCGCCGTAGCCGATGGGCGTGCTGCCGGAGTACTCGCCGGGCGTGCCCGGCTCGGCGAACGGTGGGAGGACGTGGTCGTAGTATCCGTCGTTCTCGTCGAACGTCATGATCAGCAGGGTGCTCTTCCACAGCTCTGGATTGCTCTGCAGCGTCTGGATCACCCGGTTGCTGAAGTGCGCGCCGTGCTCCGGGTTCGCCGACGGGTGCTCGGTCCAGCCGTACGGGGCGACCACCCACGACACCTGCGGGAGGGGCTGGGCCGCACCGGGCTGGCAGGCGGCGATGAAGTCCTTGAGCACGGCGTTCAGGTTGGCGTCGCTGTCGTTGTTGGGGGCGCCGGTCGGGGCGTACGGCGCCGACCCCGCCCGCCAGACGAGGCCGGTCCCCGGGGCGTTCTTGACCGCATCCACCCGGTTGGCCGCGTCGGTCGCCGTGCTGCCGGAGGTGGTGAACGCCGCGAACCCGCGGATCGGGTTGTCGGTGTAGTCGCCGACCCAGCTGCTGCCGTTGTTGCTGTTGTCGACGTAGATGCGCCACGAGACGCCCGCCTTCTGCAGCGCCTCCGGGTAGGTCTGCCAGGTGCGGGTGCCGTTGGACTCCCCTCCGTTGTCCGTGACGCCGTTGGAGGTGCCCGTCCAGTGGTAGAGCCGGTTCGGGGTGGTCGGGCCCATCACGGAGCAGTGCCAGGCGTCGCAGATCGTGTACGCGCTGGCGAGCGACCACTGCCACGGGATCTCCTCGCCGGTGACGTAGTTCATCGTGGACGGCCCTTTGGCCCCGATCCAGTTGTTGTACCGGCCGCCCGCCCACGCGCCGAGCCCGCCGGAGTACGAGTGGTCGAGCCCGGTCGTCGTGCCGGCGACGGTGGTGACCCTGCTCGGCTTCACGAACGACGCCCCGCTCGGCTGCGAGAACACGTCGGTGCCGTTCTGGAACCGCAGCGCCTGCTTGTCCTCGAACCCGCGCACGCCGGGTAGGGCGCCGTAGTAGTGGTCGAATGCACGGTTCTCCTGCACGAGCACGACGACGTGCTTCAGGTCGCTGATGTCCCCGGCGAAACCGTCGGGCAGCACGTACGCGGGCGCGCGCCGCGCCGCGCCCGCCGCCTGCCCGGCCTGCCCCGCCCACGCCGCACCGGTCGTGCCACCCAGCACCGCGGCGCCGCCGAGCAGCCCGAGCGCTTTGAGCATCCCGCGCCGGGACAGCCCGGACCGCAGCACCTCCGGAGGAACGGTCTCCGCGCGCTCGTACGGGTCAGGGATGAAGTCTTCCGGCTCGCTGGACATGGCTCTCCTGGTGTCTGATTCGTTCAAGGCCGCGGACAGCCGACCAAACCGAAGGAAACCGCCGGTGAACGCCAGGCGACCGAAGGCCCCGGATGCGCGTGCACGGCCGAATTCGCGCGCCGAGTGTTCACACTGGGCGTCGCGGGACGGCGTCGCGGAGCGACTGTCACACCACCGCGCGGGTGCTCTCCCCCGCGTTCACGTCGAACGCGATCGTGCCCGCCAGATACCGGTCGACCCCGAGCTCCACGACCCTGCCCTCCCTGGTGGCCGTGGTGCGCGACACCTGCAGCAGCGGGCTGGACCGCCGGACCCCCAGCAGCGCCGCATCCTGAGTGGACGCCGCGACCGCCTCGATCCGGTGGCTGCCCGACGTCACCCTGATCCCCTCCAGCGCCAGCGCCGCCGTGGTCGACGCCACGTCGTTCGGCATCGCGTCGACCACGTCCGCCACCCACGGCGCCCACGCCGACCGCTCCACCATCACCACCAGCCCGTCCAGCGTCCGCACCCTGGTGAAGCACAGGATGCGCTCCCCCGGCCGCACCCCCAGCTGCTGCGCCTCCCGCGCATCCGCCCCACGCCACACCCGCGCCGAGATCAGCCCGCCGGCGACCCGTCCGCCGGCCTCCGCCCACTGGGCGAACGACAGCATCCTGTCGAACACCTGGGTGTGGTGCCGAGCCTGCACCATCCAGCCGTCCCTCGGCCGCGCAAGCACCAGCGACTGCCGCGCCAGCTTCGCCATCGCCCCGCGCACGAGGCTCCTGGTCACCCGGTACTCCTCCGCCAGCGACGCCTCGCTCGGCAACCGCATCCCCGCCACGAACTCCCCCGACTGGATGCGCCTCCGCAGGTCGGCGGCGATGTCCTGCGACGCGACGGTGCGGGGGCTCTCACTCTGCTGCGGCACCCCAGGAGCGTACGGCGGCCGGGAGACCGGGAGGTGGCGCGGGCCTTAACGGGAGCCGGGCGCCGGCGGCCGCCGGACGGTCAGCGTCTGCTCCGCCCTCCCCACCGGTCCCCGTTCGTCGTGGAGTCCGGAACTGGTCAGCCCCTGCCCGGTCGGCCCGAACGTGACGGTCGTGTCGAGCCCGACCCAGCGTCCGGTGGGCTGCGTGTGCAGGTGGATCGTGAGGTCGAGGTTGGGGAACATCCACTCGCCGGGCTGCTGGCGAACGGCGATCCCGTTGGCGGTGTCGACCAGGGCGATGAATGCGGCGTGCGCGCTGACGGCCTCCCCGGCCACGAGCTCGCGATCGGTGCGGAGCCACGCCATCCCGCGTCCGGGCCGCGGCGGCTCCTCGGCGCGCATCTCGAGCGACGCGACGTACCCGCCCGGCCAGGTGTCCGCGATCCCCCACTCGTGCCCCTCCTCCGGCACGGAGAACGTCGCCGACTGGCCACCGGCGACCTCGCGGGTGTCGCTGTCGATCGTGTACCAGCCGCGCGCCAGCACGACGGCCCTCCCCGCGATGACGACGGTCGCCTGCACCAGCTCGATCGTCCGCCCCGGACGCAGCGTCTCCACCGCGATCTCGCACACATCGGCGGCGAGAAACCCCAGGATGTCGAAGCTGAGCCGGGCGAGAGACATGCCGGCCGCACCGTGCGCCGCCCGGTGCACATCCATCGCGTGCGCGATCAGGCCGCCGAGCGGACTGAAGTGGATCTCCGCATCGTTCCACGCCCCGCCGGCGTCGGGCAGCGGACGGAAACGGCTGTCGTCGAGACGTTCGAAGTATGCGCTCATCGCACACCATTCTGGCGGGCGGAGACCAGAAAAGCCGCCCAACAGGGCGGCTCGCACTCGAACAACGCGTGACAGCGACCAATGGTGGAGATGGGGGGAATTGAACCCCCGTCCACTGCTGTGGTCATATGCCTTCTACGGGTGTAGCCAGTGTTGACGTTCTACTCGGCTCCGGAATTTGCCACTGGCACCTAAACCGACGAGCCCAGCATCAGTGCACGTCCCTCCACGCCCTGATACTCAACATGGAGGCAAGCTCTCTAGATGACGCCAGAATCCGGGTAGAGAGCTATTCCCGGCTTGACGGTCTCATAAGTTGCTTTGGAAGAACTTACGCCGCGAGGGCGAAGTCTGCCTTGGCAGAGACAGTGCTCTTTGAATTGGCACTTGTTTTTTGCATGCATCGTTTACGAGATAAGCATGCATCCTCGACCCGCTTCTCACACTCTCGCAGACAATGTCGAAACCGATCATCCCCGTGCGCAGCCGGTGAGGCTGGGTCGCTGTCACGCGCTGTTGAGTTGTCCAGATACTGTTCTCACCGCTTGCGGCGAGCTTCTCATCCTACAACATCCCGAGGCCCCGTTCTATGCCACGATCGGAAGATGGCCGACACGATCATCACCGTCCAGGGCGAATACGAACTGCATCAGCCTGCCGAACGCGGCACCGTCCGCCTCACCGTCGCGTACGACGGACCGAGCCGGGACGAGGTGCTCGCGCTCACGACGCAACGCCACCTCTCCCTCACCAGCGAGCTGCGGGACATCCACAATCCGCAGTCGGGGCCCGTCACCTGGTGGTCGTCCGACCAGTTGCGGGTGTGGGGAGAGCGGCCGTGGAACCAGAACGGCAAGCAGCTGCCGATCGTGTACCACGCCCAGGTCGGCATCGAGGCGAAGTTCAGCGACCTCGGCGCGCTGTCCGACTGGGTCGGCGTGGTGTCGCTGCTCGACGGCGTCACCGTGTCCGGCGTGACCTGGGCGCTGACGGAGGCGCGCAAGCAGACCCTGGTGCAGGAGGCGCGACGCCGGGCGGTCGAGAACGCGGTCGCGAAGGCGACCGTCTACGCCACCAGCCTCGGGCTCGGCTCCGTCAAGCCGCTCGCGCTCAGCGATCCGGGAATGCTCGGCGACCACACCTCCGCACAGCAGCAGTCGCAGCCGATGTTCGCAAGGGCGGCGTCCGCAGACGTCGGCGGAGGGACGCTGGCGTTGAAGCCGGAGGACATCACCATCGCGGTCCAGGTGCACGCTCGCTTCGCCGCATCCTGAGCCGCGACGCGCCTCAGCTCTCCTCGACCAACACCGAGCGCAGCTTGGCCAGTTCCAGGTCGTCCAGCCCGGCGTCCTTCAGGTAGGCGTGGACGCCTCCGCGCTCGCGGTCGATCAGGTCGAGCGCCGACTCGAGCGCTTCCGGCGGGCTGCCTCCCATGATCACGCGCAGATCGGGAGTCACCTCGACGCCGTGGCTCTGCACCAGCTTCAGCATGCCTTCGAGCCAGGGGCCGGCGAGGTTCGCCTGCGTGCGCGCGTAGTCGTCGACCACCGTCTGGCGGTCGACGCCGACCGCGAGCAGGGCGAGCGCGATCACGATGCCCGTGCGGTCTTTGCCCGCCGTGCAGTGCACCACCACGCCCTCGTCCCCGGTGTCCGCGATCTCGCGCAGGGCGGTGATCACCACATCCGTGTGCTGCAGCACGATCTTCGCGTAGAGGTCGGCCAGGGTCGCACCGATCGTGGCCTGGGAGGCGCCGGAACCCTCGAACACCGGCAGGTGCAGCACCTCCACGTCCAGCCCGTCGAGGTCGTCCGGCAGCGTCTTCACCTCGAAGTCGTCGCGCAGGTCGATGATCACCCGCACGCCCAGTTCGCGCAGCGCGTCCTTGCCCGTCTCGCCCAGCGAGTGCAGGCCGTCCGAACGGAACAGCTTGCCCGATCGGATCGTTCCGCCGTCGGCCCGATACCCGCCGACATCGCGGAAGTTGTACGTGCCGTTCACGGGGATGCGCGGTGCGATCGAACTCATGCGTTCAGTCTGCCACGCGCCCCGACGCGCCACCCGCGCTCCCCCGACGTGCGTTGCGCAGAGGCGCTGCCCGCGGCTACTCGCCTAGGTGCTTCCTGCTCGACATGGCCCTGTCGGCCTCGCGCTTGTCCTGCCGCTCGCGCAGCGCCTGGCGTTTGTCGTACTCGCGCTTGCCCTTGGCCACCGCGATCTCGACCTTCGCGCGCCCGTCGCTGAAGTAGATCTGCAGCGGGACGATCGTGTACCCGCCCTCTTTCACCTTGTTGTGGATCTTGAGGATCTGCGCCTTGTGCAGCAGCAGCTTGCGCTTGCGGCGCGGGGCGTGATTGTTCCAGGTGCCGTCCGCGTACTCCGGGATGTGCACGGCGTCGAGCCACGCCTCGCCTCCGTCGACGAACGCGTATCCGTCGACGAGGGATGCGCGACCGGCCCTCAACGACTTCACCTCGGTCCCCGTCAAGACCAGACCGGCCTCATAGGTGTCTTCGATGGTGTAGTCGTGGCGGGCTTTGCGATTGGTGGCCACCACCTTCTGGCCACGTTCCCTGGGCACAGCTCACTCCTGACGCGTTCGATCGGATGCCGCCCGCGGTACGCAAGGCAGCCATCCAGTATATGGCGAACTAGACCTTCAGGTAGCGACTGATCGCGAAGTTCGCCGACGCCGCCGCCAGAACCACCCCCACGAGGAGCAGCAGGGGCGCCACGACGAGCGCATCCCCCTCCCCGACGAAGTTGATCGACTGGATGCGTTCGGACAGGAACCCGCGCACGAAGAAGTGCACGATCCCGTACACCGCCCCCGCCGCCAGGATCGAACCGATCAGTGCAGCGAACACGCCCTCCAGGATGAACGGCGTCTGGATGAACCGGTTGGACGCACCCACCAGCCGCATGATGCCGAGCTCCCGTCTTCGCGAGAACGCCGACAACCGGATGGTCGTGGCGATCAGCAAGGCCGCCGCCACGAGCATCAGCGCTGCGATGCCGATGGCGGTGAAACTGGCCGCGCGGAGGATCGAGAAGATCTGGTCAAGGTAACTGCGCTGGTCGACGACGCTCTGCACACCGGCGGCACCGGACAGCGTCTCGGTCAGCACGGCCGAGTTGCTCGGGTCCTTCAGGTTGACCCAGAACGTCTGCGGGATCATCTCCGGCGTGACGAAGTCGGCGATCTGGTTGCCCTTGAACTGCTGCTTGAACTGCTCGTAGCCCTGCTTCTGATCCTGGAAGTAGAACTTCTGGATGTACGGGGACAGCTCAGGAGACTCGAGCTGCTTCTTCACGGCGGCGATGGTCTGTTCGTTCGCCGCCCCTCCCACGCAGTTGTCGGTCTCCGTGCACATGTACACGGCCACCTGGGCACGGTCGTACCAGTAGGTCTTCATCTGGTTGATCTGCATCTGCAGCAGCACGGCGGTGCCGACGAACGTCAGCGAGATGAAGGTGACGAGGATGACCGAGACGACCATCGACACGTTGCGGCGCAGCCCGTTCGCTGCCTCGGACCAGATCAGGCCGAATCTCATTTGGTCGGCCCCACATTCTGCTCGCCGTTGGAGTCGCTGTCGTCCCGCAGACCCCGGAGGTCGAGGTTCGCGGTGAAGTTGAGGTGGTCGGGGAGGTTATCGCTCGCCGGAGGAGACGGCGGTGGCGGCGGCGTTGTCGCGGCCGTCGCGAACTGCACCGGCGCGGGGTATTGCTGCTGAGACGGCGTCTGCTGCGACTGCGCCGACACAGGCTCCGGATGCGTGACCCCGGCCTGCGGGACGGCCACCGGCTGCTGCGGCTCGGCGGGGGCGGGTTGCGTCTGCTGCGGTGCGGCCTGGACCGGTACCGGAACGCTGACGGGTGCCGCCGGGTCGGACGTGGGTACGTGCGGCCTGGCCATCTCCTGCCGAGGCTCGTACGCCGCCTGCTGCGGCGCATACGCGGGCTGCTGCTGCGCAGATTGCTGCACCGGCGCGGACGCCGGCCGCGCATCCTGCAGGTGCTCCGCGGCCTGCATGGTGGGGATCGCCGCGGTGACGCCGTAGCCGCCGTGACGCTCGTCGCGGATGATCTGCCCGTTGACGAGCTCGATCACGCGACGCTTCATCTGGTCGACGATCGCCGCCTCGTGCGTGGCCATCAGCACCGTGGTGCCGCCCGCGTTGATGCGGTCGAGCACGGCCATGATGCCGGCGCTGGTTGCGGGGTCGAGGTTACCCGTCGGCTCGTCGGCCAGGAGCACCTGCGGCTTGTTCACCACCGCGCGGGCGATGGCGACGCGCTGCTGCTCACCACCGGACAGCTCGTGCGGGAGGCGCTGCGCCTTGCCGTCGAGGCCGACCATCTTCAGCACGTCGGGGACGGCCTCCTGGATGAAGCCGCGCGACTTGCCGATCACCTGCAGCGTGAACGCGACGTTCTCGAAGACCGTCTTGTTGGGCAGCAGGCGGAAGTCCTGGAACACCACGCCGATGTTGCGGCGGAAGTACGGGACCTTGCGCGACGAGATCGTGCCCAGGTCCTGCCCGAGCACATGGATCTTCCCCGTGGTGGGCTTCTCCTCTTTGAGGATGAGCCGCAGGCAGCTCGACTTGCCCGAGCCGGATGCACCGACGAGGAAGACGAACTCCCCACGCAGCACTTCGAGGTTGATGGCGTTGAGTGCCGGGCGCGAGGTGCCCGAATACTGCTTGGATACGTGTTCGAACCGGATCATGACCTCTAGAGACTAAGCAACCCTGGGCCGATCCGCAGTAGCGACTCACCATTGCGCGACAAGCCTGGATGCGGCCCGAACGGCAGCCGTCAGCGAGCTATCCGGCGAATCGGAACGTGTTGGTGTCCCTGCGCACGAACCCGACGGACTCGTAGAGCCTGATCGCCGCCACCCTGGACGGGCGGGAGGTGAGGTCGAGGGTGCGGATGCCGAGTTCGGCCGAGCGGGCGATCATCGCCTCGAGCAGGCTCCTGGCGACACCGCGGCCGCGGGTGCTCTCGTCGACGACCACGTCGTCGATGTGACCGCGGAGGCCCGTCGGGATGGCGTACGCGACCAGCGTCGCCATGCCGACGATCGCGCCGTCGAGGCGTGCGACGAAGAGGGTCGCGGCCTCGCTCGCCACGACGCGCTCTAGGAGCGCCCTGTCGAAGGTCGCGCTGGACGAGAGCTGCGGGAGCAGCGTGACGACAGCATCCACCAGCTCGTCGTCGACGACGGAGGCGACCTCGATCACCGCGGACGGCTGGCCGCTCACGCGTCGGCCTTCGCGCCTGCACGCCACCGGATGCCCGCGGCGATGAAGCCGTCGAGGTCTCCGTCGAAGACGTTGGCGGGGTTGTTGACCTCGTAGTCGGTGCGCAGGTCTTTGACCATCTGGTACGGCGCGAGCACGTAGCTGCGCATCTGGTCGCCCCAGCTGGCGGTGATGTTTCCTGCGAGTTCCTTCTTCGCCGCAGCCTCCGCCTCGCGCTGCAACAGCAGCAGGCGGCTCTGCAGCACGCGCATAGCGGCGGCGCGGTTCTGGATCTGGCTCTTCTCGTTCTGCATCGAGACCACCGTTCCCGTGGGGAGGTGGGTGATGCGGACGGCCGAGTCCGTGGTGTTGACGGACTGGCCACCCGGGCCGGACGACCGGAACACATCCACCCGGATGTCGTTGTCCGGGATCTCGATCGACTCGGTCTCCTCGATCAGCGGGATGACCTCGACCGCGGCGAACGAGGTCTGGCGCTTGCCCGCCGAGTTGAACGGGCTCATCCTGACCAGGCGGTGCGTTCCCGCCTCGACGGACAGCGTGCCGAACGCGTACGGGGCGTCCACCTCGAAGGTGGCCGACTTGATGCCGGCCTCCTCCGCGTAGCTGGTGTCCATGACCTGCACGGGGTATTTGTGCTGCTCGGCCCAGCGCAGGTACATGCGCAGCAGCATCTCGGCGAAGTCGGCGGCGTCGACGCCACCGGCGCCCGCGCGGATCGTGACGACGGCGGGACGCGGGTCGTACTCGCCGTTCAGGAGCGTCTGCACCTCGAGGTCGCCGAGACTCTTCTGCAGGGACTCGAGCTCGGTGCGCGCCTCGGCGGCGGTGGCTTCGTCGCCCTCGCCGTCGTTGGCCATCTCCACGAGCACTTCGAGGTCGTCGAGCCTGCGCTCGATCGAGGTGATGCGGGCGAGCTCGGACTGCCGGTGGCTGAGCGCGCTGGTGATCTTCTGGGCGTTCTCGGTGTCGTCCCAGAGGTCGGGAGCACCCGCCTGCTCGCTGAGCGAGGCGATCTCGGCGGTGAGAGCGTCCACGTTCACCACGGAACGGATGTCGGCGAACGTCGAGCGCAGTTCGGCGATCTGCTGGGAAAGATCGATTTCAATCATGTCGCCGACCAGCCTACCGGGGAGGTCCGGCCGCCGGGGCCCCGCGCATCCAGTTGTAGTGTGTTAAAGAAATGACTTCCGACGAGCGACCCTTCTCTTTCCGGTCCGTGGCGCTCGCCGCCTTCCTCCCCACGCTGCTGTTCTCCATCGGCGAGGGCGCGATCATCCCGATCATCCCCATCGCGGCGGGCAATCTCGGTGCGAGCCTGGCCATCGCGGGCTTCATCTCCTCGATGGTGATGCTCGGCGAGCTGGCCGGGGACATCCCGAGCGGCTGGGTGGTGTCGCGGATCGGCGAGCGCGCCTCGATGATCTACGCCGCCGTCGTCGCGATCCTCGGCGTCGGCGTCTGCCTGGTCGCTCCCAACTACTGGGTGCTCATGGTCGGGATCTTCGTGGTCGGCCTGGCGACGGCGGTGTTCGCCCTCGCGCGCCACGCGTTCATGACCTCGTACGTCCCGCAGCGCTACCGCGCCAGGGCGCTGTCGACGCTCGGCGGCATCTTCCGCTGCGGCTGGTTCGTCGGACCGCTGATCGCCTCGCTCGTGATCAGCATCACCGGCTCGACGCAGTCGGTGTTCTGGATCTTCATCGTCAGCTGCCTCGGCTCGGTGGTCGTGCTGATCGTTCTGCCGGACCCGGAGAAGATGTTCGGGCCGAGCCCGGCCGCGGCGGTCGAGGGCGGCGAGGTGCTGACCGCCGGGGAAGAGGAGGCGGAGGAGCGCACGCACGGCCTGTTCCGCACCATCTGGTCGTTCAGGGCCGTGCTGGCCAGGATGGGCACCGGCGTCGCGCTAATCGGCGCCATCCGGTCGGCCCGCACCGTGCTGATGCCGCTGTGGGCCATCAGCATCGGTCTGAGCGAGGCGAACACGGCGCTCATCATCGGCATCGCCGGTGCGGTCGACTTCGCCCTGTTCTACGCGAGCGGGCAGATCATGGACCGCTTCGGCCGGATGTGGAGCGCCCTGCCGTCGATGCTCGGCCTGGCGCTCGGCTTCCTCACGCTCGCCTTCACCCACGACCTGGATGCGCGCGTCGCCTGGTACATCGGCGTCTCGCTCTTCCTCTCTGTCGCCAACGGCATCGGCTCCGGCATCATCATGACGCTCGGTGCCGACCTCGCCCCGAAGGATCAGCCTGCCCCGTTCCTCGGCGCGTGGCGGTTCGCGGGAGACGCCGGCCAGGCGGCGGCCCCGCTGCTGGTGTCCCTGCTGACGGCCGTGGTCTCCCTCGCCTTCGCCAGCGGCGCGATCGGGGTGCTCGGCTTCGTCGGCGCCGCGATGCTCGCCCGGTACATCCCCCGCTACGTCCCGCGCCGCGCCCGGCCGAGCGAATAGCTTCCTCCCCCTTCGCACACTCGACGGAATAGTCTCGGTGCAACAGCGTTGGGGTGTATGCAAACGCATACACCTGCGACACGGGATGAGGACAGTATGAGCACGAAGCTCGAACTCGGGATCGACACGTTCGGCGACGTCACCAACGACGCGGACGGCCAGCCGCTCCCCCAGGCGCAGGTGCTGCGCAACGTGGTGGCGGAGGGCGTGCTCGCCGACCAGGTCGGCCTCGACTTCATCGGCGTCGGGGAGCACCACCGCAAAGACTTCGCCGTGTCGGCGCCCGAGGTGGTGCTGGCCGCCATCGCCGGGCAGACCGAGCGCATCCACCTGGGTTCGGCGGTCACCGTGCTCAGCTCGGACGACCCCGTGCGGGTGTTCCAGCGCTTCGCAACGCTCGACGGCGTCTCCGGCGGCCGCGCGGAGGTCATCCTCGGCAGAGGGTCGTTCATCGAGTCGTTCCCGCTCTTCGGCTACGACCTCGGCCAGTACGAGGAGCTGTTCGAGGAGAAGCTGAATCTGTTCACCGAGGTGCGCAAGCAGGAGCCGGTGACCTGGACGGGCGCTCTCCGCGCATCCCTCGACGGCCAGTCGGTGTACCCGCACCTGGAGAACGGCCTGCTGAAGACCTGGATCGGCGTGGGAGGAAGCCCCGAGTCGGTCGTCCGCGCCGCCCACTACGGCCTGCCGCTGATGCTCGCGATCATCGGCGGAGGCCCGATGCGGTTCAAGCCGCTGGCCGAGCTGTACCGCAACGCGCTCGAACAGTTCGGCGGGGACACCACCCTCCCGATCGGCGTGCACTCCCCCGGCTTCATCGCCGCCACCGACGAGGAGGCCAAGGAGACGCTCTGGCCGCACTACGAGGCGATGACCAACAGGATCGGCCGCGAGCGCGGCTGGCCGCCCGCGACGCGTGCACGGTTCGAGCACGAGGCAGGAGAGGACGGCGCCCTGTTCGTCGGCTCGCCGGAGACGGTCGCGAAGAAGATCGCGTACATCGCCAACGGCCTCGGCATCGAGCGCTTCGACCTCAAGATCAGCAACGGCACCCTCGGCCACGACCACCTGATGAAGGCCATCGAGCTCTACGGCACCGAGGTCGCCCCGCGCGTGCATGAGCTATTGTCGTAGCCGCGCCTAGCGCACCGCGGGAGTGGTGAAATTGGCAGACACGCAGGATTTAGGTTCCTGTGCTTTCGAGCGTGAGGGTTCAAGTCCCTTCTCCCGCACCGGACAGCGGACGTCTCCCAGCCAGCCCAGGTATCAGCGACCCACTCTTCCTGGCAGCGGCGAGATACGGGTCATTCGCGAGTCAATCCATGAGGCGGAAGGGTCCGCGATAGGGATCTAACTGCAATTCCCTGACCAAGGTCGACGGTTTCACACCAATCTCCAGGCCGACCCAAAAGCGCAGGATTTGCAGATTCTCGCGAAGCGAATTCGCCATGTCGAGCGAATCGGGAAACTCGCCGCGGTTCGCGTGCTTAGCGCCCATGTATGCGGCGTTTGACCGCGCAATCCACTCGTCGGTGTTGGTAAATGGCTTCACCTTCATGTCGTCCAATACCACTTGAAGCGACGTGTTGAAGGTCATTTGCCCTCTTCTATCGAGATGAGAGCCGTCGTTCTTGTTGACGTCAATCGCATACCCGAGAGCTTCAAGCGCAATGCCGCTTTGCACCACGCTTGAGACGCTCCACGGTTCTTCGGAGCGAAGAATACTCATCAGCGCACCGACGACACGATCGTATTCCGATCGAAGCTTCAACCAGCGTCTGATTCCGCGAGCTCCAATCTCGCTGTATGGGAAAAGAAATCTCGAACGTTCAAGCGGAACCGACTGCTTCTGGAGCCGATGATGGGCTACCTGTAGCCACGGGGCCTCCGCAGGCTTGTCCGGCGAGACTCGCACTTGGTCGACGTCGAGCCGCACTTCGACACGCGAGAATCCGAATGGCCTCCACCCGGAGATCGAAACGAGCTCGAGCAAAGCATCATGCACGTCGAGATGCTCGTTCCATCGCCTTACGTCGCTCGTGTGTGTTTGCAGCTGAACCGCCTGATGAGCCACAAATCCGTTTCTGGGTCGCTCTGATCGCCAGGTCACACGCAGAATAACGTTGAGGCGCTTCGAGACCGAGACATCCGGTGGACTCGACAGGGAGAGCGTCACGGCCCGGGTCCGTCCCTTTTCGTCCGATTGGCGTTCGATCGCCATCGCACTGAGACCCGTCCACTCAGTGATTGCGTCCGATTCGGTACGCAAACCGTTGACCTTTTCGTAGCCGAAATGATTGCCACCGAGCACCGCGAAGTTGCACACAATCTTCCCGTGGCCGGTCGACGAGTTGCTCTGATAACTCGTTGCCCGGCAGCCCACCAAAACCACTTGGCCTGCCGTATCTCGGAAGACCATTACCCGGGGCGGCTCATAACTGTGTCTGGTGCGGTCAGGGTCGTCGAGGTAAAGAACATTGCCGGACCACCACCGCTCGTAGTAGTCGTCACCCTCGATGTCATCGAGCAGGAGGGTCAATTCAATCGATGCCCCTGTGTCAAGGAGCACTGCGGCTATATACGCCGTACGTGGTTGCCCATCAATATGAAGCCATCCGAGTCGTGGCTCACCCTGCAACAATGTGTTGGACTGGTTCATGCCTGCAAGGGTAGCCATGGGCCTCAGCCGTGTCCGGCGGCCCAGACACTGTCATCAAGGTAGCGATGCTTGAACTCGAACGACGGAGACCGTTGCAGACACCGGACGCTGGACGTCTCCCAGCGGGGGACGGCGCAGGGTCAGACCACAGGATGATCTTTTCTCACGGCGTGCACATTCGCATGGTCTCCGCAGGTGGCGGCCACTAAACTCGGCAGCATCCCGCACCGAACGCCCTCTGGAGAATCTTGATCCATCACGCCGGACTCATCCCGTGGCTCGACCCGCACACCATCATCGACGCCGCCGGTCCGTGGGCGCTCGTCGTCGTCGGCGCGATCGTGTTCGCGGAGACGGGCCTGCTCGTCGGGTTCCTCCTGCCGGGTGACACGCTCCTCGTCATCTCCGGACTGCTCACGCACACCTCGCTGGTGTTCGGCGTCGACATCTGGTGGGTCTGCCTGGTGATCGCGTTCGGCGCATTCCTCGGAGGCGAGGTCGGCTATCTGATCGGCCACAAGTTCGGGCCACGGGTCTTCGAGCGCAAGGAGAGCGGTCTGTTCAGCATGGAGAACGTGCGCCGCACCAACGCGTTCTTCGACCGCTTCGGCGCTCTCGCCGTGATCGTCGCCCGCTTCGTGCCGATCGTGCGCACCTTCGCGCCCGTCGCGGCCGGCGTCGGGCACATGAACTACAAGAAGTACTCGCTCTACAACGCCATCGGCGCGCTCATCTGGGGTGCAGGGCTCACCTACTTCGGATTCCTCATCGGCTACATCCCGCCCGTCGCCGACTTCGTCTCCAGCTACATCGACATCATCCTGATCGGCGCCGTGCTGATCACGCTGGTGCCCACGCTCATCCACTACTTCCAGTCGCTGCACAAGGCGAAGAAGAAGGCGGCAGCGGCGGCCGAGGCCGGCGAGCCCACCAGCGCGCCTGAGCCCCGGACGACGCCGGACGCCTGATACCCGGACGCCTGACCGCCTGACCGAGCAGCGTCACGGCTGCAGCCGTCAGGCGTGGAACTCGTCCTCGTGGGCGGCGTGCTCCGCCGGTTCCAGCTGGAACGTGGAGTGCTCGACGTCGAAGTGCTTCGACAGGCATCCGGAGAGTTCGTCCAGCAGGTCGCCCGTCTTGCCGGAGCTGAACACCGACGGCTCGACCACCACGTGCGCCGTGAACACCGGAGCGCCCGACGTGATCGCCCAGACGTGCACGTCGTGCACCGCGACCACCCCGGGCGTCTTCCGGATGTGGTCCCTGATCTCCGCCACGTCGGTGTCCGCGGGAGCCGCCTCGCTGAGCACGCGCATCACATCCCGCAGCAGCAGGTACGCGCGCGGCACGATGAACACCGCGATCAGCAGCGACGCGATGGCGTCCGCCTGCACGAACCCGGTGGCCAGGATGACCACGGCCGCGACGATCACCGTCACCGACCCGATCAGGTCGCCGAGCACCTCCAGGTACGCGCCGCGCATGTTGATCGAGTGTCCGGCGGCCGGGCGCAGCAGCAGCAGGGCGCCGAGGTTCGCCACCAGGCCGATGGCCGCGACGATCAGCATCGGGATGCTCTGCACCTCCGACTCGCCCGCCACCAGCCTGCCGATCGCTCCGATGGTGACACCGACGGCGACCACCAGGAGGATCAGCCCGTTGATGAGCGCACCGAACACCTCAGCCCTGCGGTAGCCGAACGTCTGCCGGTCGCTGGCCGGGCGCGCGGCGACGATGGTCGCCAGCAGAGCCACGATCAGCCCGGTCAGGTCGCTGAGCATGTGCCCGGCGTCCGCGAGCAGCGCCAGCGAGCCGCTCAGCCACGCGCCGACCACCTCGACGACCAGAACGGTCGCGACGATCCCGATGGCGATCAGGAGCCGGTTGCGATTGGCGGAATGCCCGTGGTTGTGTCTCATCACCATCAACGGTATGCAGTGGATGCGCGACCCGCCAGATCAGCGGCCTAGATAGGAATGAGTGCCGTTCTCATTCTCACTGCCGAGCGCTCCCTGCGAAGCGCTCAGCGCGAGCGCTCCACCAGCGCGGTCAGCGCGGGGACCATCGCCGCGAACGCCCGCGCGCGGTGGCTCTCGGCGTTCTTCACCGCCGGCCCGAGCTCGGCGGCCGTGCTCTCGTGCCCGGCCGGCACGAAGATCGGGTCGTAGCCGTGGCCGTTCGTGCCGCGTGCCGTCCGCGCGATGCGGCCGGGCCACTGGCCCTCCACCACCGTCTCGTCTCCGTCCGGGGTGACGAGCGCGAGCGTCGCCGTGAAGTGCGCGCCGCGCGTGCCGATCGGCAAGTCGGCGAGCTGGTCGAGCAGCAGCCGCAGGTTCGCCTCAGCGTCGCCGTGCGAGCCTGCCCAGCGGGCGGAGAAGATCCCCGGTGCCCCGCCCATCGCATCCACGCAGATGCCCGAGTCGTCCGCGAGCGCGGGCAGCCCGGTGTGCGCCGTCGCCGCACGCGCCTTGATCAGCGCGTTCTGCTCGAAGGTGACGCCGTCCTCGACCGGCTCCGGGCCGTCGTACGCCACGATCTCGAGGCCGGGGACCGCATCCCCGAGGATCTGCTGGAACTCGGCAGCTTTGTGCTGGTTGTGCGTGGCGAGGACGACGCGGACCATCAGTCCTGCGCTCCGCCCGGCGTCGCGGCCAGCGCTGCGGTCTGGATCTGCGCGAGGTCGGCCGCTCCGCCGACGGCGAGGTCGAGCAGCGCATCCAGTTCGCGGCGGTCGAAGGGTGCGCCCTCCGCCGTGCCCTGCACCTCGACGAAGAGGCCCCGGCCGGTGACGACCACGTTCATGTCCGTCTCGGCGCGCACGTCCTCGACGTATGCCAGGTCGAGCATCGGCTCCCCGTCGATGATGCCGACCGAGACCGCAGAGACCGAGTCGATCAGCGGGGTGGCCTTCTGGCCGATGAAGCGGTGCTCCCGACCCCACTCCAGCGCGTCGGCCAGGGCGACGTACGCTCCGGTGATCGCGGCGGTGCGGGTGCCGCCGTCCGCCTGCAGCACGTCGCAGTCGAGCACGATGGTGTTCTCGCCGAGCGCCTTCATGTCGACCACCGCGCGCAGACTGCGGCCGATCAGCCTGCTGATCTCGTGCGTGCGGCCGCCGATCTTGCCCTTGACGGACTCGCGGTCCATCCGGCTGTTGGTCGAGCGCGGCAGCATCGAGTACTCCGCGGTCACCCAGCCCTTGCCCTTGCCGGCCATCCAGCGCGGCACGCCGTTCGTGAACGACGCGGTGCAGAGCACCTTGGTGTTGCCGAACGAGATGAGCGCAGAGCCCTCGGCCTGCGTGCTCCAGCCGCGCTCGATGGTGACCGGCCTCAGCTGGTGGGTGGTGCGCCCGTCGGCGCGGATGATGTCAGTCACGGTTTCTCCTCGGTGATGCTGGATGCGGGGATGCTGGATGAAGCGTTTCTGGGTGCTGCGTTTCTGGATGCTGCGGCCGGCGCGTCGATCACGGGCGCGGCAGCTCGATCACGCCGGTCTGCACGAGGTCGACGGAGGCGACCTGCGGACCGATGAACCGGTGCGCGAGGCGCAGGAACGTCTCGGTGTCCGCCCCCGTCGCCTCGTAGTGGATGGTCGGAGGCAGCGGCGAGGTGCGTTCGAGCCCGCCGCCCACGATGGTGCGGTACACGTCCTTGGCCGTCTCGGTGTCGCTCGATACGAGCGAGACGCCCTCCCCCATCACGTAGGAGATCGCGCCCTTGAGGAACGGGTAGTGCGTGCAACCGAGCACGAGCGTGTCCACGTCGGCGTCGCGCAGCGGCTGCAGGTATTCGGCGGTCACCTGCAGCACCTCGTCTCCGCTGGTGACACCGGCCTCGACGAACTCCACGAAGCGCGGGCAGGCCTGGGTGAACAGTTCGAGAGACGGGGCGGCGGCGAAGGCGTCCTCGTACGCGCGGGAGTTGATGGTGCCGACGGTGCCGATCACACCCACCCTGTTGCTGCGGGTGGCGGCGACCGCGCGGCGCACGGCCGGCTGGATGACCTCGATGACCGGCACGGAGTAGCGCTCCCGCGCATCCCGGAGCATGGCGGACGAGGCCGTGTTGCAGGCGATCACGAGCATCTTCACGCCCTGGTCGACCAGGAAGTCGAGCACGTCCAGCGAGAAGCGGCGCACGTCGGCGATCGGCTTCGGCCCGTACGGGGAGTGCAGCGTGTCGCCCACGTAGAGGATGGACTCGTTCGGGAGCTGATCGCGGACGGCGCGTGCGACGGTGAGCCCGCCGACGCCCGAGTCGAAAATCCCAATCGGTGCATCGGTCACAAGAAGCCAGCCTACAACGAGAGCGCTGCCGCGGCCCGGCCGCACCCGGCCTTCGCTAGGCTGAACGGGTGATGGCCTCCTCCGCGTTGCTGACAGACCGCTACGAACTCACCATGCTCGACGCCGCGCTGCTCAGCGGCACGCACGACAGGGAGTGCGTGTTCGAGGCGTTCACCCGCCGCCTGCCCGCCGGGCGCCGCTACGGCATCCTGGCCGGAACCGGACGGCTGCTCGAACTGATCGAGCAGTTCCGGTTCGGAGACGAAGAGCTCGACTACCTGCGCAGCAACAACGTGGTGCGGGATGCGACCATCGACTGGCTCGCGGACTACCGGTTCAGCGGCACCATCTCCGGCTACCGCGAGGGCGAGGTGTTCTTCCCCGGGTCGCCGTTCCTCGTCGTCGACGCACCGTTCGCCGAGGGGGTGATCCTGGAGACCCTGCTCCTCAGCGTCTTCAACTACGACTCGGCCGTCGCGAGCGCCGCGGCCAGGATGGTCACCGCAGCCGGCGGCCGCCCCGTCGCCGAGATGGGCTCCCGGCGCGCCAACGAGCGGGCCGCCGTCGCCGCTGCGCGCGCCGCGTTCATCGCCGGGTTCAGCGCCACCTCCAACCTGGAGGCCGGCCGCGCCTGGGGCGTGCCGACGATGGGAACGGCCGCGCACGCCTTCACCCTCCTGCACGACAGCGAGGAGGACGCCTTCCGCGCCCAGGTGGATGCGCTCGGCCCCGGCACCACGCTCCTGGTCGACACGTTCGACGTCGAGAAGGCGATCGACACCGCCGTCCGCGTCGCCGGCACCGGGCTCGGCGCCGTCCGCCTGGACTCCGGCGACCTGCCGAACCTCGTCCGCCGGGTGCGCGACCAGCTCGACGGGCTCGGAGCCGTGAACACGAAGATCACGGTCACCAACGACCTCGACGAGTTCACCATCGCGGCCCTCGCCGCCTCCCCCGTCGACTCGTACGGCGTCGGCACTTCCGTGGTCACCGGCTCCGGACATCCGGCGTCCGGCATGGTCTACAAGCTGGTCGCGCACCGCGAGCACGACGGCACAGGCGAGTGGATCCCGGTGGCCAAGAAGTCCGACGGCAAGGCCACGGTCGGCGGCCGCAAGCATCCGGTGCGGCGGCTGGACGACACGGGCGTGGCGGTGGCAGAGGCCATCCACGTGATCGAGAAGGGCGCGACGGTCGACGACCGGGGACGCGACCTGCTCGTGCCGCTGATCACCGACGGTGTCGTGCACCGCGAGCACCTGGGCGCAGCGGGGACGGCCGCGGCCAGGGAGCACAGGGCGCTCGCGATGGCGGAGCTTCCCGACCAGGCGTTCCGCGTCGGGCGGGGCGACCCCGTGCTTCCGACGCTCTACGTGTAAAGCGGCTGCGCCGCATCCACCCGGGCTGCGCGCCGGCTACTCGTCGCGCAGCTTCTCGTAGATCTCTTTGCAGCTGGGGCACACCGGGAATTTCTGCGGGTCGCGGCCCGGGGTCCACATCTTGCCGCAGAGCGCCTTGACCGGCTTGCCCGTCATGGCGGACTCGAGGATCTGCTCCTTCTTGACGTAGTGCGAGAAGCGCTCGTGGTCACCGGGTTCGATGGCCTCGTTCTGCAGGAGCTCTTCGAGCTCGCGGTCGAGCGTCGCCGTTCCTCCGCCGTCCGGCAGGCCGCCGGGTTCCGAAATGCTGTCGTCGTACATGCCCACCAGTCTACGTTCCACGCGTCGCGCCACAATCGGCTCAGTCGTTGCGGTTGGCGAACGCCATGAGCTCCGGGCCGCGGTGGTCGAAGGCCTTCGCACCGAGGTAGAGGCCGCCGAAGAGGGCGCCGAAGCCGAGCACGATGGCCGCCACAGGGGCGATGCCCAGCCAGAACGGGCTGAGCGTCAGGCCCAGCACGAGGAACACGATGATCGGTGACGCGAGGATCAGGATCGCGAAGAAGCTCAGGGCCTGCACCAGCGCCGCAGAGGCGCCAGAGGTCTGCGGTTGCGCGAACGCACTGTCGCCCGGCTTGGTGGCCGGATACGGGAAGAGCGCGGAGAACAGGCTGGACAGCCCGAGCCCGATCAGCAGGATGGCGCCGCTCAGCGCGCCGACGGCGGGCAGCACGGCCCAGTCGCCGTACACCGCGGCCGTGATGATCGACCCGATGATGACGACGGGGATGCCGAACAGGATCGGCGGGAACATCCTGCCCACCCTGTCGGCGATGCCGCGGGTGCCGGAGACGACGTGCAGCCAGATGGCGGTGCTGTCGTACGCGACATCGTTGTGGATGGTCCAGCCGAGGAACAGGCACACCAGCGGCAGCGGCACGAGAGACACGTAGTGGCCCGGGATGCCGGCGAGGGTGAGAGCGACGATCACGAAGATGGGCACGACGGGGATCATCACCAGCGAGATCCAGTAGCGGGGGTCGCGTGCCCAGTAGGTCATCGACCGGGCAGCGATGGCCGCCGTCGGACCGCCCTTCAGCCGGCCGAACCAGCCGAGCCCGTGATACGCCTTGGCGTGCGCCTCGCGCTGCGGGGTGACGAGCATCTTCGCGACCAGCGAGGTCCAGGCGAGCCAGAGCAGGCCGACCGTCGCCGCGGCGATCAGAAGCTTGAGCACGGCGATGCCCCACGCGCCCTCCGCGGCCTCTCCCGGCACGGACCACACGGCGCCGAGCGGCGTCCAGCCGAGCCAGGCCGCGAACCCGGACAGCACGCCGAGGCCGTCGCGTCCCCAGTCGATGGTCATCAGCAGGATGATCACCGGTGCGATCAGCACGATGATCAGGATGCCGATGACCCCGCCGAACTCGCGCGACCGGCGGGTGGCGAGCAGGAACGACGCCACCGACGTCGAGACGCGGCTCGCCAGGACGCAGGTCAGCACCAGCAGCGCGGCGGACACGATCGCGATCAGCGTGGTGCCGGGATCGCGCGACCAGGTGACGACCGTCCCGACGGCGCAGATGGTCAGCACGATGGACGGGATGCCGATCAGCGCGGCGAGCAGCAGCCCGGTCGACAACTGCCGGTTCGGGATGCCGAACAGCGAGAACGCGCGCGGGTCGAGCGTGTCGTCGACCCCGAACACCAGCGGAAGGAGGAAGAACCCGGCCACGACGATCGAGCCGACGACCACGAGCACGTGGTGCACCTGGGCGACGTCCGGGACGAAGCGGGCGGCGATGAGGCTGCCGACGACCACGAAGGTGACGAAGAAACCGTAGACCAGCCCCACCGAGAGGCCGACGACTTGCCACGGGCTCCGCCGGAAGGCGTTGCCCATGAGGCGCAGCTTCAGTCCGAGAAACTGTGCAACCACTCCATGCCCTCCGCTGCCTTGCGTCCGCCTGCCAGCTCGACGAACCGCTCCTCGAGGGTCTGCTCACCGCGCACCTCGTCGATGGTCCCGGCCGCGAGCACCTTGCCCTGCACGATGATCGCGACGCTGTCGCACACCCGCTGGATGAGGTCCATGCCGTGACTGGACAGCACCACCGTGCCGCCCGCCGCCGCATAGCGCTGCAGGATCTCGATGACGTTCGCCGCGGACACGGGGTCGACGGACTCGAACGGCTCGTCGAGCACGAGGAGGCGCGGCGAGTGGATCATCGCAGCGGCCAGCGCGATCTTCTTGGTCATGCCCGCCGAGTAGTCGGCGACGAGGCGGTCGAGGGCGTCCTCGATGCCGAACGCCGTCGCGAGATCGGCGGAGCGCGACCGCACGGTCTTGGCGCTCAGTCCGCGCAGCGTGCCGGAGTAGTGGAGCAGCTGGGCGCCGGTGAGCCGGTCGAACAGCCGCAGCTTGTCGGGGAGGACGCCGATCGCGCGCTTGGCGCGGACGGGGTCCGTCCAGGCGTCGATGCCGTGCACGAGCACCCGTCCGGCGTCCGGCCGGAGCAGCCCGGTGATCATGGAGAGCGTCGTGGTCTTTCCCGCGCCGTTCGGCCCGACGATGCCGTAGAAGGAGCCCTCCTTCACGTCGAGCGACACGCCGTCGACGGCGACCGTGTCGCCGAAGCGCTTGTAGAGCCCTGTGACGCTGAGCACGCTCTCGGTGGAGGTGGGCGCCGCCTTCGTCTGCGTGCTGGCAGCATTGGATGCGGCGGGCGCGGCGGGCACGGCAACCTCGGCGGGCGCATCCACCGCAGCAGGCGCATCCACCGCACCAGGCGCAGCCACTTCGGCGGGCGCGGCGACCTCGATCGTCGCGGTCGTCTCGACCGGCAGGGTCGCCTTCGTCGCACGCGGCTTCGTGGTGCGCGGTGCGCGCGGCGATGCGCTGCGCGTGCTCGAACCAGCGGCTGCCGCCGCCGTCTTCGCGCTCGGAGCGCGTTTCACCGCCGCGGGCTTCGCAGCCTTCGTCGGCGGCGAGGAGACACCGTCTCCCTCACCTGCATTCGCGGCCATCTCGTCCCCCGTCCGCTCCCCAGCGCTCGATGTCTTCTGTGCGGTCTTCCGTCTCGGCGTCCCCGGCGTACGCGCCGTGATCGGCTCGGTGCTGTCGGATGGCGCTTGCTCGGAACTCACGCAGCTAACGTACCAAGACGCCCGGGTCTTCGGAGCCCCACCCAGCCATCTGGAGCGGTCCCGCAGCCTAGGAAAGTCCTGTGAGGTACATAACGACCCAACAACGACATCCGTCAACCCCTGCCCCTCGAATGGGTGCGCCGGTATTCTGGCGGAGGCATGAAGGGGTGTCGATACGCGTAAGTGCGGCTGAACCCTGGGCGAACCCTCAACCAGACTTCGGTGACGTGGCGGCCAGACGGTCACCATCACCCGTCCGCACGGAACCCAAGGAGACAATTGTGACGACCCAGGTAGTGATTCTGGCAGCCGGCATGGGCAGCCGTCTCGGACGAAGCCTTCCGAAGCCTCTCACCGAGCTCAGCGACGGCCGCACCATCATGCAGCAGCAGTTCGACAACATCCACGCTGCCTTCGGCAAGGACGCCAAGGTCACGATCGTCGTCGGCTACAAGCTCGAGCACATCATCGAGGCGTTCCCCGACGCCTCCTTCGTCTACAACGAGCAGTACGACCAGACCAACACCTCCAAGAGCCTCATGCGCGCCCTGCAGGCGTCCGGCAACGGCGGCGTGCTCTGGATGAACGGCGACGTGGTCTTCGACCCGGCCGTCCTCGTGCGTGCAGCAGCCACCGTCAACCGCGACCAGTCGTTCGTGACCGTCAACACCTCGTCGGTCGCCGACGAGGAGGTCAAGTACACCACCGGAGCAGAGGGCTACATCCAGGAGCTGTCGAAGACCGTCAAGAACGGTCTGGGCGAGGCCGTCGGCATCAACTACATCTCCAGCGCAGACAAGGCGGGCCTGCTGCGCCAACTGCAGCGCGTCGGCGACCAGGACTACTTCGAGCGCGGCATCGAGCTCGCGATCGAGCAGGACGGGATGCTCGTCGAGCCTGTCGACATCTCCGACCTGTACGCCGTCGAGGTCGACTTCCAGGAAGACCTGGAGCGCGCGAACCTCTTCGTGTAGTCCGCCGCGCAAACGAAATTCACGCGTCGTCGCTGTATTTTCGTACAGTCATGTGGGCTGCGTGACGAGCACGCAGCTTCGATCAATACGATGGGTTCCGTGACCAGTACATTCACTGCCGTGCGCCCTGCGCAGCGAACGAAGTTCGCCCGCTATCGGCACTCCCTCTGGTTGCTGACCAAGCGCGACCTGCGGGTCCGGTACTCGACCAGCGTGCTCGGCTACCTGTGGTCGATCCTCGACCCCCTGGTGATGAGCGGCATCTACTGGCTCGTCTTCACCCAGATCTTCCACCGCAACGTCGGGGAAGACCCGTACATCGTCTTCCTGCTCGCCGCCCTCCTGCCCTGGATGTGGTTCAACGGCGCGGTCTCGGACAGCACCAGGGCCTTCCTGCGCGAGTCGAAGCTGATCCGGTCGACCATGATCCCGCGCTCGATCTGGGTGAACAGGATCGTCGCATCCAAGGGCATCGAGTTCCTGCTGTCCCTCCCCGTGCTCGCGTTCTTCGCGATCATCGGTGGGGCGACGATCAGCGTCGACATCCTGCTGTTCCCGCTCGCCGTGCTGATCCAGGTCATCCTGACCGTGGGCGTCGGGCTGATCGTCGCGCCGCTCGTGGTGTTCTTCCGCGACCTGGAGCGCGCGATCAAGCTGTTCCTGCGCTTCCTCTTCTACGCGTCCCCGATCATCTACAGCGCACGCGATCTCGAACACATCCACATCCTGAAAGACCTGGCGGCGTTCAACCCGCTCACCGGTCTGTTCAGCCTGTACAGGGCCACCTTCTTCGCGAAGGAGCTGGACTGGTATCTCGTGCTGATGAGCGCCCTGGTGTCGCTCATCCTGCTGGTGGTCGGCGTCCTGGTGTTCCGGCGGAGCGAGCGCGCCGTCCTGAAGGAGATCTGATGACGGCACCCATCATCGACGTGGCCGACCTCGGCGTGCGGTTCCGCAGGAACCGCGGAGGACGGCGCTCGTTCAAAGACCTGTTCAGCTCGCGGCAGCGGCGCACCCGCCCCGACGACTTCTGGGCGCTCCGCAACGTCAGCTTCAGCGTGGGCGAGGGCGAGGCCATCGGCGTCGTCGGCCGCAACGGCCAGGGCAAGTCCACGCTGCTGAAGCTGGTGGCCGGCGTCATGCTGCCCGACGAGGGCTTCGTGCGGGTCGAGGACGGCGTCGCGCCGCTGATCGAGATCACCGGCGGGTTCGTCGACGATCTCACGGTGCGCGACAACGTCTACCTGACCGCCGGGCTGCACGGGATGTCGCGCTCGCAGATCGACGAGCGGTTCGACAGCATCATCGACTTCGCGGAGATCCGCGACTTCGTGGACACCCCGTACAAGCACCTGTCGAGCGGCATGAAGGTGCGCATCGCCTTCTCCGTGATCTCGCAGCTCGAAGAGCCGATCATCCTGGTGGACGAGGTGCTCGCCGTCGGAGACAGGGGCTTCCGAGAGAAGTGCTACCGGCGCATCGAGGAGCTGCTCGCGGGCGGCAGGACGCTCTTCTTCGTCTCGCACAACGAGAAGGACCTGCGCCGCTTCTGCGAACGCGGCCTCTACCTCGACAAGGGCTCCCTGGTGCTCGACGGCTCCATCGACGACGTGCTCGAGCTCTACAACCGCGACTACGGGAGCTGACCGAAACTCCCGGTCAACGGCGGTTTCCACAGCCCCGCCAATCCCTCCACAATTTAAATTACGGCACGTTGTCCACATAAAGGGCACGAACACCCGACCAGACGGCTCCCGCGTCAGACGCCATCATTAGTTTGTAGCCATGATCCGCCGCCCCCATGAAGCCCACCGTCCCTCCGAGACCCGTCGTCCCTCCGCCCTCCGGCGCCCGTCCGCGCTCCGCGTCCCCGTGGTGCGCCGGCCACCGGCATCCGGAGCGGGGCACGCCGTCGCACGCCCCGTTCCGTGGGTGGTCGACCGCAGCGCTCCCCCGCTCTACCGGCTGGTGAACACCAGCCGGGATGTGCTCAGCGGGGTCACCGTCAGCATCTCCGGCCGCTCCCGGCTCCACGTGAGCTCGCCCAGCACGATCGCCCCGGATGCGTCGGTGGTCGCCACGGTGATCGGGCGCGACGTCGCCAGAGACACGATCCTCGTCGTCCGGTGGTTCCATCCGGACGGCACGGAATACCTCTGGAACGTCAGCTTCTAGGCTCGCCGGGCATCGCATGTATTTCACATCTTTTACGCACACGGCGAAAGAGTCCGAGGTCTTTCGGCTCTGGCCACGGACGCACGCTCGCCGTATTTATTGTTTATGTCCCCAGAACCCCTGTCCCCAGCCGCCCTGATCTTCGGCCGTCGGGTGCGCGGCGTCCGCATCGAGCTCGGTCTCAGCCAGGAGAACGTGGCCGACCTCGCGCAGATGCACGTCACCAACTACGGCAAGATCGAGCGCGGCGTCGCCAACCCGAGTCTCGTGACCATCCTGCGCATCGCGAGCGTGCTCGGAGTCGACGTCGGCGCCCTCACGACCGATCTGACCGGTGAGCATCTGCCGGAGGTCTACAGCGTGCTCCCCGCGTCCGACTATCTCCGGTCACGGCACGGGCGCACGCGCCGGCCGCTCTGAGTCCGGGACGCCCACGCGAGGAACACGGGAGAGTCAACCCCCGTGTTCCTCGCAGAATGTACGCATACACTCGGAGGCGATGGCTAGACAGCAGAAACCGCTCGTATCGGTCACCGGGGGCGCGCCGTCCGGCGCCGAGACGCCCCGCGTGCTCAACTCGACGCTCGACCGTTTCCTCGCGATCCACCGGCCGGCCGTCCTGGCCCACCTGCGGAGCATCCGGCGCAGGAACCCGGATGCGACCCCCGCGCAGCTCGCCGCCATCCTCGAACGCCGCTACCTGGCCGCCGTGACCACCGGCGGAGCCGCGGTCGGTGTCACCGCCGTCATCCCGGCGATCGGCACCGGCGTCACCATCGCACTCTCCGGTCTCGAGACGGCCGCCTTCCTGGAAGCGACCGCCCTCTACGCGCAGTCGCTCAGCGAGCTGCACGGCATCGCCGTGGACGACCCGGAACGCGCCCGCGCCCTCGTGCTCACGATGATGCTCGGCAAGGAGGGCTCGGACCTCGTGCGCCAGCTCGCCGGGCAGGTCGCAGGATCCGGTGCCGGGCGCAGCGCGTACTGGGGCGAGATGGTCACGTCCAGCCTGCCGACGATGATGGTCGGGCCGCTGGTGGACAGGCTGAAGAGCGCGTTCATCCGGCAATTCGCGATCCGCGGAGGGGCGGGCATCATCGGCCGCGCCATCCCGTTCGGCGTCGGTGCCGTCATCGGTGGCGCGGGGAACAACATCCTGGGCAGGCGCGTCGTGCAGAACTCCCGCCTGGCCTTCGGCCGCGCGCCCGAAGTCTTCCCGGCGGCGACCGACCCGGTCATCCGGCCGGTCGCGATCGGCGAGAAGAAGCCGGGCATCGCCGGGCGCTCCCTCGCCGCGACGACCGACGGCGTGCGCAGGATGGGCGCAAGCGCCGGTGGTGCGGCCGTCCGCGCCGGGAAGGTGCTGCGAGGCGCTGTCCCCCGCCGCCGGACAGCGACCGACGCCCCGGCCGAGCTGGAGCACGGACAGGGACAGGACACCGACCCGCTCGCCCTCGACGAGCGCGCCGACGACTGAGCCGGGGCAAGGGCCACCAGTCGAGCGCGCAGGCGACTGAGCGCGCGCAGCGCTGGGGCAGCGCTCAGACGATCGGCGGGCGGCCGGCCAGCGTCATCCGCCAGACCGTGCGCCAGCGGAGCGGGCGGCGCTCACCGGGGTCGGTGCGCCAGCCTTCGCGCCAGCCGCCGAACCACGCTTTCAGCACCGCCGGCTTCCTGAACCAGCGGAGCAGCTGGATGCCCGTCCACGAACCCACGTAGAGCGGCGCCAGCACGGCGGGGAGGTTGCGGCGCGCCAGCCACACCCGGTTGCGGGCGTTGAGCCGGTAGTAGTACGCGTGCCTGGTGGGCGACACCGCCGGGTGGTTGGCGATCAGGTCGCCCGCGTACCAGGTGCGCAGGCCCTGGTCCCAGACCTTCCAGGCCAGGTCGATGCCCTCGTGCGCGTAGAAGAACGGGGCCGCCCAGCCGCCCGCGGCGTCGAACACGCGACGCGGCAGCACGATGACCGCCTCGCACACCGAGAAGACGTTGCTCGGGCGCGCCGGGTCGCCCTTGCGGATGCGCGGGATCCACCGCCGGGGCGACATCGTTCCGGACGGGTCGACGATGCGCGGCTGGATCATCCCGATGCCCGGGTCCGCCTCCAGTTTGGCGATCGCGTCGCTGAGGAACTGGGGCGACGGGATGCACGCGTCGTCGTCCAGGAAGAGCAGGATGTCGCCGGTTACGAGCGGCACGCCGGCGTTGCGTCCGGCCGGGATGCCCAGGTTCTCCGGGAGGTGCAGGGTGCGGACGCCCTCCGGCAGCGCGGGGTCGGAGGTCGCAGGATCCCAGCCGTTGCCGACCACGACGATGTCGGTGGTCACCCCCGTCTGCGCCAGCACCGAGTCGACGCCGCGGCGCAGCTCCTCCGGTCGCGTGCCCTGGGTGAGCACGACGACGGCGACCTGCCGGTCAGCCACGGACGCGCTTCGACGACATGATGGCCACGAAGTGCCCGATCAGCGCCAGCAGCGCGAGCGGCACCAGCACCGACAGCAGGATGCGGTTCGCCAGCTGGTCGCCGATGAACAGCCCGACGACCGAGAACACGAAGATCATGATCGTCAGCTCCACCGAGTGGTACAGGCGGTGGAACGGGACGAAGCGGGCGGCACGGCGCAGACGGGCGATCACGCCGTGGGTGGGCGCATACGCCGCCTGCGTGTCGGCCAGCTTGCCGAGCCCGGCGTTCGCCCTGGCGACGCGCACCATGTCGTTGAGCGCCTTATTGAGCACGATGATGAGGGCGAGGAGCGTGCCCAGGTTGGTCCAGAGGTAATCGGCCGGAGCTTCGAACGGGTATCCGGCGGCGCGGATGCCGAGCGCGATGGCGATCAGCGTCTCCGTGGAGTAGTGCCCGACGTTGTCGAGGAAGATCCCCGCGGGAGACGACGTGTTGCGCCAGCGCGCCACCTCGCCGTCGCAGCAGTCGACGAGCATCTGCAACTGACCGAGGATGAGCGCGAGCGCCGCACCGCCGATGCCCGGGATGAGCAGGCTTGCGGCCGTCGCCCATCCGGTGAGGATCATCAGCCCGGTGACGCCGTTGGCCGAGATCGAGGTCTTGAGCAGGAACCAGGTGAGGTACGGAGACAGGTTGCGCAGGTAGAGGGACGCCGTCCAGTGCTCGGCGTTGCGTCGGCCGCGCACCTCGGGCGGCTGCGCGACGGCGCGCAGTTCGGCGATCGAGGTCGGGCGCGCTCCGTGCGCGCCGGCTCCTGGGGCTGACATGGCTACCTTCCCGTGTGGGCAGTGATGTTCCGGGTGAGCGACAGGTATCCGAGGATGAACCCGCTCCCCCAGCAGAAATGGATGCACGGCAAGACTACGAGAAACCACAAGAACGAACGAAAGCCGCCGTCCGGCCCTGCCAGCAGAGAGCGCCCCCAGACCAGCGCGGAGACGAGCACGATGAGCACGTAGAACGCGGGGATCGCGAAACCGATGAGCAGCCACGGTGCAGCCCCCACGATGGCCTGCACGATGCCGGCGATGCCGAGGAGCAGCCCGACGGCCACGGCGACCACCATCAGCGGTGGCGCGAAGTAGCGCAGCCCGTTCGCGGCCGGGAAGCGGCGCGCCAGCTCCCCGCGCCACACGCCGGTGGAGACGAACTGCCTGGCCAGCCGGTACAGGTTGGGCCGCGGACGGTACGTGACCTTGAGGCGCGGGGTGAACCACACCGTCCCCCCGGTGGAGCGCAGGCGGCGGTTGAGCTCCCAGTCCTGCCCGCGCTTGATGTCCTCGTCGAACATGCCGACTTCGAGAAGCCGGTCGCGCTGGAACACGCCGAGGTAGACGGTCTCGGCCGGTCCTGCCTCGCCTCCGACGTGCAGCTTGGTGCCGCCCAGGCCGATGCGGCTGCCGTATGCGCGCGCGACGGCGCGCTCGAACGGGGTGGTGCCCTGCGCATCCATCAGGCCGCCGACGTTGTCTGCGCCCGTCTCCAGGATGGTCTCGACCGCGATGCGGGCGTAGTCGGGGGGAAGCACCGAGTGCGCATCCACCCGGATGACCACCGGGTAGTGCGACTGCCGGATGGCCAGGTTGAGCCCGGCCGGCGTGGAGCCGACGACGTTCTCGACGATGTGGATGCGGTTGTCGATCGCCGCGAGCTCTTCGACGAGCTCCGTGGTGCCGTCCATGCTCGGGCCGAGGGCGACGGTCACCTCGAACGGTCCTGCGTAGTCCTGCGCGAGGAGGCTGTCGACGGCCGCCCGCACGTGAGTGACTTCGTTCAGAACGGGCATCACGTACGAGACACCGGGAAGGGTGTGCACAGTGTTGTCCGGCATCGGTTCCATTCGTCGTTTTCGGGTCAATCGAGCTTATCAGCCGTGGATCGCCGCGCCTGGGAACCGCACCCTCGCACGGCACGAGGCCGCCCCGCTGCTGCGGGACGGCCTCGTGGTGGCGCTGGTGGCGATCAGCTCGCCGGGAGGGAACCCAGCGTGACCGTGGTCGTCTTGGTCTGGCCGTCGCGGATGTACGTCACGTCCGCCTTGGCACCGGCCGCGAGGGCGCGGACCTGAGCCGTGAGGTCGGTCGCGCTCGTGATCGGCAGGCCGTTGAAGTTCACGACCTCGTCTCCCGCCTTCAGCCCGGCAGCGGCTGCCGCTCCTCCGGAGGTGACCTCCTTGATGATGGCGCCGACGTTCTTCGACTTGGCGTCGGAGGACGAGTCGGTGACGGATGCGCCCAGCAGGCCGTGCGTCGCCGAACCGTTCTTGATGATCTCCTGCGAGACGCGCTCTGCGAGGTTCGCCGGGATGGCGAAGCCGACGCCGATGCTGCCCGACTGGCTGCCGCTGGACGACGAACCGCTCGCGCTGGCAATGGCGACGTTGACGCCGATCAGCTCGCCCTTGCTGTTCAGCAGGGCGCCGCCCGAGTTGCCTGGGTTGATCGCGGCGTCGGTCTGGATGACCGGCAGCGAGATGGTCGCGGTCGCCTGCTGCTGCTGCTGTTGCTGCTGACCGGAGCCGCCCTGGCCGGGGAAGTCGAAGTTCCACGGGTTGCCGTTGTTGTCTCCCCCGCTGCCGCCGGACGAGTCGTCTCCCGACTTGGGGGCGGCGGACGACGCGATGCTGATGCTGCGGTTGAGTGCGCTGACGATGCCGTCGGTGACGGTGCCGGACAGGCCGAGCGGCGCGCCGATGGCCACGGCGGTGTCCCCGACGTTCAGCTTGCTGGAGTCGGCGAACTTCATCGGGGTCATCCCGGATGCGCCGTCCAGCTTGATCACGGCGAGGTCAGTCGTCGGGTCCGTGCCGACGATCTTGGCCGTGTAGATCTTGCCGTCGTTGTCCTGGACGCTGACGGTCACGTTGGATGCCTGGCCGTCGAGGGTCACGACGTGCGTGTTGGTGAGGACGTAGCCGTCGGAGGTGAGGACGATGCCGGAGCCCGTGCCTCCCTCGCTCGACCCGGTCACCGAGATGGTGACCACGCTCGGGGACGCCTTCGCGGCGACGGCGGTGACCGTCGTGGCGTTGTTCGCGTCGTTGACCGTGATGTTCTGCGGGCCGGAGACGGTCTTGATCGTGGCGTTGTTGGAGCTGGTGGCCGCGTAGATGCCGACACCGGCTCCCGCTCCGGCGACGCCGCCGATGAGGGCGCCGATCGCGAGGGTGGCGATGATCATGCCGGTGTTGCGCTTCTTGGCCGGCTTGTCTGCGGCCGCGACGCCGGGGGCCGTGGCGTACGGGCCCTGCTGGGTGTGCGGGGCGTACGGCTGCTGCGGCACGCCCTGGTATGCGGGCTGGCCGAATGCGCCGTTGCCGTAGTTGGGCTGCTGCGCCGTCGGCTGCTGCGCGGTCGGCTGCTGGCCGTACGGCTGCGGCGGGACGGGCTGCGTCGGCTGCGTGGTGTGCGCGGCCGGTGCGACGGGAGCCGTCGGCTGCTGCGCGGTGGGCTGAGCGCCCGTCGGCTGCTCTGCGGCGGCCGCGGCCGGTGCTGCGGGTGCCGTCTCGGCGGCGGCGGGCGCCTCCCAAGCGGGCGTGCCAGCGGCGGGGGCGGCGGGCGCCGCGGGGGCCGCCGGTGCTGCGGTCTCCGCCGACTCGGCGGGCGCGGCCGGCGCCTGGTTCTCTGCTGCGGCGGGAGTCTCGGCTGCAGCGCCCACGACCGACTCGGTGTCGGCGTCGTGCTGGGCCTTCGCGGGCTCCGGAGTGATCGGGGTGTCAGTCATGGTGTTGCTCCTTCCAAGCACTGACAGCTTGGGATGCGAACCTGGGTGTTCTATTTGCGGCCCCTGTGGACGAGCTACTGCCTGTCAATGACTCTGCACAACGTACCGAATGCATCCGGTGACCGACACCCCGTAGGTTGGGAGGCAGGACGGCGAGAGGACGTGACCATGACGGTGCCAGGCGCGTGGAGACGGGCGGCGAGCGGCGCCGGGCTGCTCGGGGCGGACGGGACGATCGCCTCGACGGTGTTCGCCGAGATGAGCGCGCTCGCCGTGCGCACCGGCGCGATCAACCTCGGCCAGGGCTTCCCGGATGAGGACGGGCCCGCCGAGGTCCTCGACGTCGCCGTCTCCGCCATCCGGGACGGCAGGAACCAGTACCCGCCGGGCATCGGCATCCCCGAGCTGCGGCTCGCCATCGCCGAGCACCAGCAGCGCTTCTACGGCCTCACCGTCGACCCGGACCGCGAGGTGCTGGTGACAGCTGGGGCGACGGAGGCCATCGCCGCCACCCTGCTCGCCCTGCTGCAGCCGGGAGACGAGGTCGTCACCTTCGAGCCGTACTACGACGCGTACGGCGGCCTCATCGGCCTGGCGGACGGCAGGCACCGGACGGTGCCGCTGCGGCTGCCCGACTTCCAGCCCGACCTCGACGAGCTGCGCGATGCGGTCACCGACCGCACCAGGATCATCCTCGTGAACACGCCGCACAACCCGACGGGCACGGTGCTCGGCGCCGAGGTGCTGCGCACGATCGTCGAGCTGGCGCACGAGCACGACGCCGTCATCGTCACTGACGAGGTGTACGAGCACCTCACCTTCGGTCTCCCCCACGTCCCCATCGCCACGCTGCCCGGGGCACGGGAGCGCACGGTGACGATCTCGTCGGGAGGGAAGACGTTCAACACCACGGGCTGGAAGATCGGCTGGCTCACCGCCCCGGCCGAGCTCGTCACCGCGATCCTCGCCGTGAAGCAGTTCCTCACCTACGTGAACGGCGCACCCTTCCAGCCGGCCATCGCGGCCGGGCTCCGGCTGAGCGACGACTACTTCACCGGCATCGCAGAGACCCTCCGGAGCAAGAAGGACCTGCTGTCGGCCGGCCTGCGCGAGGCCGGCTTCGGTGTCGCGAACTCCGACGGAACGTACTTCGTGGTGGCGGACGCCGCCCCGCTCGGCTTCGACGACGCCGTGCGGTTCTGCCGCGAACTGCCGCACCTCGCCGGGGTGGTGGCCGTGCCGCTCTCCGCCTTCTGCACGGACGAGTACCGGGCGCGGACCGCATCCCTCGTCCGGTTCGCGTTCTGCAAGCGCACCGAGGTGCTCGAGCGGGCGGCCGCCCAGCTCGCCGGGCTGCGACGCTGACCGGGCCGCGACGCTGACCGAACGGGGCGTGCGCCGCGGCGCGCGTCAGTCGATCGGCTCCACCCGGTAGCGACGGAGCGCGAGGGCCGGATTGAGCTCCCGGACGGAGCGCACGCGTTCGGCGTCGACCTCGGCGACGGCCACTCCGGTGGTCTCCCCGATCGTCGCGAGCGCGACGCCCATCGGGTCCACGACGGTGCTCGACCCGACGCCGATCGGCGGCGCGTGGTCGGCCGCTGCGACGTACAGCGTGTTCTCGATGGCGCGCGCGGCGATCAGCGTGCGCCAGTGCTGCTCCTTCAGCGGCCCCCGCACCCACTCGGCCGGCACGAGCACCAGCTGGGCCCCCGCGTCGGCCAGGCGCCTGGTGACTTCGGGGAAGCGCAGGTCGTAACAGGTCTGCATCCCGACCGTGATCCCGTCGGCGTCGAACGTCTGTGGTGCGTCGAGCGCTCCGGGGACCACCCACTCCGACTCGCTCGCGCCGAACGCGTCGTAGAGGTGCTGCTTGCGGTAGGTGGCGACCACGTCGCCGTCCGGGGAGACGGCGACGAGCGTGTTGGAGAACCGGTGCTTGTCCTCCGTGCTCTCCACCAGCCCGGCGATCACGAACACCTGGTGCTCGCGCGCGGCCTCGACCAGCGCCCCGACGAACGCGCCGTCGAGCGGCTCGGCGTTGCGTGCGAAGCCGGAGCCCAGTGGATGCTCGAAGTACGACGAGTACTCCGGGAACACCACCAGCCGCGCCCCACGGCCCGCCGCGACCGCGACGAACGCGGCGACCGCGTCCCGGTTGTGCACCCTGTCGTCGGTGGGCGTGAACTGCACCACGGCGACGGTGACCGTCTGAGCCTCGTCCATCATCGGCCTCCCTCGACCACCGCATCCGTCGTGACCTCGAGCGGCAGGCGCAGGCTGATGGTGGTGCCGACGCCCTCCTCGCTGGCGATGTCGATGCTCCCGCCGTGGGCGGTGACGATGGCCTTCGTGATCGTCAATCCCAGTCCGACGCCCGGCACCGCGTTGCGGGTGGCGGTGGATGCGCGGAAGAACCGGTTGGACAGCTGCCCGAGCTCGACGGCCGGGATCCCGATGCCGGTGTCGCTGACCGCGATCACCGCATCCCCTCCGTCCCTGGACAGCGTCACGGTGACCGTGCCGCCGGACGGGGTGAACTTGATGGCGTTGGAGACGAGGTTGTCGACGGACTGGCCGATGCGCACAGGGTCGCCGAACATCGTCACCGGCTCATCCGGGAACTCGGCGGCCAGGGTGATCCCGGCGTTGGCCGCCACGGGGCCGGCCGACTCGACGGAGGCCGCGATCAGCGGGCCGAGGTCGACGTCCTTGTGCTCCAGCGGGAACCGGCCGGACTCCACCTGCGCCGTGAACAGCAGGTCGCCGACCAGCCGCAGCAGGCGGTGCGCGTTGCGCTCCGCGACGCCGAGGTACTGCAGCTGCTCCTGCGAGAGCGGGTCGTCCTCGTCGTCGCGCATCAGTTCCAGATAGCCGAGGATCGAGCTGAGCGGCGTGCGCAGCTCGTGCGAGATGAGGCCGACGAACTCGTCCTTGAGGCGCGCGAACTCGCGTGCCTGGGTCATGTCCGTCGCCACGAAGATGAAGCCGACCCTGTGGCCGTTCTCGTCCAGGCGCGGGGTCGCGGCCACCTGCACGGGCACCTGCTTGCCGTCCGGGCGCACGTAGGTCCAGTCGCGCACGTCCGCGTAGCCGGAGCGGACAGCATCCACCAGGGCGGAGAAGTCCTCTGCGCTGGACACGGTCTGCACGCGCGCGTCCATCGCGCGCAGGCGCTCCTCCAGCTCGGAGGCCAGGTGGAAGTCGATGATGTGGCGCCGGCCGTCGAGCGCCTGCTTCTCGGTCAGTCCGAGCATCTTCTCCGCGCCGGGGTTCCAGACGTCGATCAGCCCGTCGAGGTCCGTGCCGATCACGGACTGCTCCGTGACGGCGTTCCAGATGCTCTGAATGAGCCGGTTGGCCGTCTTGAGGCGAGCCTCGTTGAGCACCAGCTCGTCCTGGGCGCGCACCGCCTGCTCGAGCAGTTCCTTGCGGAGCTTCGCCGCCTCGTTCGCTGCGGCGAGTTGCACCCTCACCCTGTGCGCGATCTCGTTGATCACGACGGCGACGATCATGTAGATCAGCGGGGAGAAGAACGCGCGCACCAGGTCGCCGACCGTGCTGGGCACCGAGGTCGAGATGAGCGGGGCGAGGAGCACGAGGAACGTGCCGAGCGCCGCGATCACGGCGTTGATCCTGCCCTCCTCCGTCGCGATCCACACGAACGGCAGCAGCAGTAGTGCGCCGTACGGCGAGGTCGACCCGCCCGTCCCCAGACGGAACAGTCCGACCGCGATCAGCGACACCACCGGGATGAGGATCGACCACTCCGTGCGGATCTTCTTCCACGGAAGGGCGAACGACAGAATGCTCGCCAGGGCGGCGAGCACGACGCCGATGGTGAAGTAGAGCGGCTCCGTCGGCCACGGGCTCACCGGGAGCAGGATGACGCCGATGGCGATCAGGAAGCCGATGATCGTCGGAAGCTGCTTGACGAACGGGGTGGGAGAGTCGAGCGAGATCCTGCCGAGCCAGCGATCGAGGGTCATACCGTCGCCTCCATCCCGAGCATCTCCCGGATCCGCGCGGTGAGGACCTTGGGGCTGAACGGCTTGATGATGAAGCTGTCCGATCGTTCGGCGACGACGCCGTGGTCGGTGAGCAGCTGCACGGACGCGGAGACCATCAGGATGAGCGTCGCACTGGCGACGGGATCGGCCCTGACGGCCTCTGCCACCTCCACCCCGTTCATCCCCGGCATCGAGATGTCGAGGACCACGAGGTCGATCCCGCCCGCCCGCACGGCGTCGAGCGCCGCCGGTCCGTTGTCGACGGCCGCGACCACCTCGACGCCCGCGCGGCGCGCGGCGATCTGCATCAGCCCGCGGATGTCGTCGTCGTCATCGGCGATGACGACCCTCGGAACGCCTGCGCTGCTCACGTGAGGAACACCGTGCGCACCACGACGATCGCCGCCAGCACGACCAGCGCGATCCCCGCGTACGGCAGCAGACGGAACTCCCAGCGCTTGTTCGCGTCGATCTCGCGCTGGATCTCGTCGTACGTCTCACTGTCGATCTGGATGGGACTCATCGGTCCTCCTCCCCTGCTGCTCGTGCTCGTTCTCGTGCTCGTTCGACGTCGTCCTGGGGACGACGATAGGCGTCGTCCAGGATGTACGCCACACGTTCGTAGCGGCCGACGTCCGCCGCGTCGTGGCTGTCCGTCGACGCGACGAGGCGTGCACCGGCCGCGATCAGGGCCGCGACCGCCTCCGGACCGGGGCACGCCCACTTCTCGTTGACCTCGACGATCGTGCCCGTGCGTGCCGCCGCCTCCGCCCAGGCGGAGAGCCGGTCGGCGCCCAGCTGGTCCTCCGACAGGCCCACCTTGGGCAGGATCGAGAACCAGTGCGCCAGCTGCGCGTTCGGCGTGCGCTGCATGGCCAGGATGCTCGCTGTGACCAGCTGATCCAGTGCGTCGTCCGCCGAGAGTCCCGCCGCTAGGCGCTCTGTCGTCTCGCGCGGCGACCACGGGCCGTCCGTGCCGGGGAACTGGTGGTCGCCGATCACGATGGCGTCGACCCCGCCGTCGCCTCCGACGATCAGGCCGGGCGGCGTGTCGATGGCGCCGGACGCATCCAGCAGCTTCGTCTCCACCCCCGTGAACACCGTGAGACCGCTCGGGATGCGCTCGGCCGCGACGGCGCGGACGAACTCGGGCACCCAGGTGGTCGACGCCCGCACGTGGTCGATCAGCCGCAGCTCGCGGAGACCGGCCGCCTCCGCGGCGGCGAGGTTCTCCGCGAGAGTGCTGACCGCGTCGTCGGAGAAGGTGGAGTGGACGTGGTAGTCGCCGAGCAGCAGCTCGCGCGGGGCCGTCGTCACTCCTCGCCCGGGCCTTCCGCGTGGGCGGCGTTCTCGGACACGAGGACGTCGGACGGGTCGAGGAACACGTCTTCGAGGAAGCGCACGTTCGCCAGCTCGACGAAGTCGACGGTGGCGGGTGCGCCGACCCCGGTGACCAGGTCGAGCAGCAGCGACGGCATGTCGACGCCGGCGGCGATGGTGAGCGGCATCGCGCCGGGGAAGCGCGGGTTCACCTCCAGCAGGGCCGGGATGCCCGCCGTGCTGTACCGCAGCTGCACGTTCGCCACACCGGTGAGCCCGATCGCGCGCGCCACGTCGGCCGCCGTGCGGGAGAGCTCGTCGCGCTTCACCGTGCGTCCGGCGATGGACACCCCGGAGTCGACGCGTTCGCGCGAGCGGGGAACGGCGGCGATCACGCTGCCGTCGAGTGCGGCGAGCACGTCGACGGAGAACTCGTCGCCGGGCAGGTTCTCCTGGATCAGGATGCTCTCGTCCGTGCCGAGCGACTCGAGCGTCTCGCGGTCGGGGATGAGTCGCACGCCGCGGGAGCCCGCCCCGCTGCGCGGCTTGATGATGACGGGGAACGTCCAGTCGTGCGCGACGCCGTCCGCGTTCAGCAGCCGCGTCTCCGGAACGGCGAGCGACCCGGCGCAGCGCTCGGCGAGCAGGTACTTGTCGAGGCAGACGGTCAGCGTCTCGATGCTGGGGGCGGCGAGCGCTGTTCCGACGGCGAGCAGGTCGTCGCGCCGGGCTGCGAGGCCGGGCAATTCGACGTCGACCGTCGAGAACAGGACGTCGATGCCGTCCGCCTCGCACATCCCGATCAGTTCGTCGACGAACCCGGCCGACTTTCCGGCGGGCACGATGCGCCGGTCGGCGGCGTCGACGAGGTAGAGGCCGCTCGCCCAGCCGTCCATGTCGGCGGCGAGCACCTGCACGTCGTCGCGGGCCAGCAGGGAGCGGATGACGGCGACACCGGCTGGGCCGCCTGCGCCTGTCACGAGAACACGGGTCACTTCTCTGTTCCTCTATCCATTTCTTTCGCTCTCGTCCTGGCGTCCGTCGTCAGGGACGATGCGGGCACCGAGATGTCGGCGGTGTCTTTGATCACTTCGAGCGGCTCGCAGCTCTGCCCTCCGCCGAACCGCGACCAGTAGCGCGCCGTGGCGAGCACGAAATCGGGTTCGAGGTAGGAGCGGAGCTCGGTCTGCGACCGGAAGCAGTCGATCAGCCGCAGTTTCGCGTCTGTGAAACCATCTATCGGCACGAACCGGGTCGGCCGGTAGTCGATCGTCGCCGACGGGCTCTGATAGCAGCAGACCGTGCGCACCGACCGCGTGGCCACCAGGGTCGCGGAGTGCACGGCGCGGTGATCCTGGTGACGGTCGTGCGCGGAGTGCGTGTAAACGATGTCCGGCTGCACCTCGGCGACGACGCGCTCGATGATGCCGACGGTCGGGTCGGCCGCCGAGATCTGCGTGTCCTCCAGGTCCTCCATGAACAGGCGGGCGCCGAGCAGCTCGGCGGAGGCCAGCGACTCGTGCTGCCTGTCGTCTGCATCCCCTCCCCTGGCACCCCTCGACATGGTGAGGATGACCACGGTGTTGCCCGCATCCCGGTGGGCGGACAGGATGCCGCCGACGCCGATCTCGACATCGTCGGGATGCGCGCCGATGGCCAGCACCACCTGCGGACGCTGTGCGGCCTTCTTGGTGCGCCCCTGCTCGGCGAGCCGCGTCACGATGGACACCAGGTCGGCGGAGGAGACCGGCTTGGTCAGGAACTCGTCTGCCTGCGCCCGCAGCGCGGACACGGCGTAGTCGACAGAGACGTGCGCCGTCATCACGACGACGGGCATCCCGGGATACTGGCTGCGCAGCTCCTTGAGCAGGTCGAGGCCGGAGATGCCGGGCATCTCGATGTCGGTGAGCACGAGGTCCGGCTCGAAGTCGGCGATGGCGGCCAACGCCTTCGACGGATCGGTGATCGCGATGACCGATGCGTCCGCACGCTTCTCCAGCACGGTCTTCATGTAGAAGGCGACATCCGGATCGTCCTCGATCACGCAGACCCGGTACTTCTGAAGCGAACTCGGCATGGGCGCCCTCCCTGCGTCGACTCTACCGGCGGGGCCGCTCAGGTTCCGGCCCCGAAACACGGCATCGACAGATCGGTCTACCGGCGACCGCCGCCGACGACGCGGCACGCCCGGGATGCGACCCCGATTTTCCCTTCGCCGCCGGCCGGTGCTAAAGTAAATTCTTGTGACGCGGGGTGGAGCAGCTCGGTAGCTCGCTGGGCTCATAACCCAGAGGTCGTAGGTTCAAATCCTGCCCCCGCAACCAGAAAGGCCCGGATTTCCACGGAAATCCGGGCCTTGTTCTTTGCGTCTCGACCGGTCAGCACCCTCGGGTAGCCTCATTCTCGTGTCTTGGTTGCCTGGAATTCGCGCCGTCGTCGTCGCCGCCGTCGTCGCGCTCGGCCTGATCGGCGCCGGGTCCGCGACGGCAGCGGTCGCCGCCGGTCTCGCCCAGCCCGCCGGTCCCGCCCAGGCCGCCGGACCCGTCCGCGCCGACGCCGCCGACTTCACCTTCGATTCCTTCGACGCCGACTACACGCTCACGCGCGATGCGAACAAGGACTCGACGCTGACGACCATCGAGACGCTGGTGGCCGAGTTCCCGTCGTTCGATCAGAACCACGGCATCGTCCGCGCCATCCCGCTGTCGAATCAGCACACCGATCTCCGGCTCGACGTCCGTTCGGTCACGGACGCGGACGGCACGGCCATCCCGTTCACCCGCGACGATCAGGACGGCTTCGCACGGCTCACGATCGGCTCCGCCGATGCATACGTGCACGGACGCCAGACCTACGTGATCACCTACACCCAGCGCTTCGTGGTCCGGCCGTTCGCCGACACGCACGACGACGAGTTCTACTGGGACGTCAACGGCACCGGATGGGATCAACCGTTCGGCAAAGTCAGCGCACGTCTCCATCTCGACAGCGCGCTGACGAGCGCGCTGACCCGTCAGCAGTCCTGCTACGTCGGCGAGCAGGGCAGCACCGCGCCGTGCACCATCTCGTCGGCTCCCGCACCGGACGGGACGGTGATCTCCGTGAGCCAGGCGACGGTGCCGCCCCGGCAGAACGTCACCATCGCCGTCGGCTTCCGCCCGGGGACGTTCGCTCCCCCGCCGGACGCCAGGGACGCCTTCCCCTTCGCCGTGCTGCCCTGGATCCTGCTGGCCATCGCCGCGCTGATCGTCGCGGGCGCCCTGGTCGCGCGTTCGGTCCTCTGGCGGACGACGCGCGGGCGCGGCATCATCGTGCCGCAGTACACCCCTCCGCCCGGCGTGTTCCCCGCCCTGGCCGCCACGCTCCTGAAGCGGGAGGACCGCGCGCTCCCAGCCCAGCTCGTCGGCTTCGCCGTCAACCGGGTCGCCGCGATCATCGACCATTCGGACGCCTCCCAGTCCCGGCCGTTCGGCCTGCGCCTCCTCGCCGACCCCGCGACCGTGAGAGACGACGCGGAGCGCGACATCCTGACCAGGGTCTTCGGTGCGGCGGAACCCGGAAACGAGGAAGTGCTCGACCCGCAGAACCAGGTTCTCGGCGACCGCCTGGCCGGACTCGGCGGCGCACTGAACACCGTGGTAGCCCAACGCGGCCTGAGGGCACGCCCGAAAAGCCGCCTCCCGCTCCTGTTCCGGTTGGGCATCGTGCTGATCCTCATCGCCTGGATCGTCGTGTTCGCCTGGTCGACCACCCAGAACGCGACGACGGCCGTTCTGGGATGGGGCTTCGCCGGCGTGATCGTCGCAACCATCGCCGTCTTCCCGCTGAGCGCCGTGCCGAACCTGCTCACCGAGAAGGGGGTCGAGCTCCGGGACTATCTCCTCGGCCTGCGCGACTATCTCGCCCTCGCCGAGGCCGACCGCTTCCGCGTGCTGCAGAGCCCGGAAGGCGCGGAGCGCGTGGACGCGCGCGACGGCACGGCCGTGGTCAAACTCAACGAGAAGCTCCTGCCGTACGCGATCGTGTGGGGCGTCGAGAAGGAGTGGATGCGCGAACTCGCCCACTCCTACGAGGTCACCGCCACCCAACCCGAGTGGATGCCCGGCTCGGCCAACCCGGCGCTCCTCCCCCTCCAAGTCGCCGCGTTCAGCTCGCTGTACCACGGCACCCCGTTCGCGACGACGCCGCCGGTCTCGTCGTACTCGGGGTCGGGCGGCAGCAGCTTCACCGGCGGCGCAAGCGGCGGCGGCTTCTCCGGAGGCGGCGGGGGTGGAGGCGGCGGAGGCGGGTGGTGAGGTCACCCGGACGCCGACGCCTGCGCCGACGCCGCGCAACCCTGCCGGCCCGCCTCAGTCGAACCGCACCTCCACCAGATCCACGATGGTGACGCCCTCGGCGGTCAGCTCGATTTCGATCCGCTCACGGATGTCCTCCGCCGGTTCGCCGTCGTCGTATGTGGCGTGCCCGTCGGCGGGCAGGATCACCTCGAAGCCGCGTTCCAGCGCGCCGAGCGCCGTCGACCGGATGCAGTACTCGCTCTGCAGCCCGGCCACGATCAGGGTGGAGACGCCCATCGCGTGCAGCACGTCGGCGAGCGCGGGGTTCGACTCGAACGTGTTGGCCACGTCCTTGCGCACCACCGGCTCGCCTGGCAGCGGTCGGAAGACGAACTCCCAGCCCGGTGTCCCCGGCTCGTCCGGGTCTCCCGGCCGTCCGTCGTTCTGCACGTGGACGATCGGGATGCGCGCCTCCCTCGCCCGTTCGAGCAGCCCGGACATGGTCTCGCGGAACGCCGCAGCACCCTCGATCGCCGTCTCGCCGTCGAGCATGTTGCGTTGCACATCCACCAGCATCAGTCCGTAACCCATCTCCACATCATCCGCCCACCCCCGGCGACCCGCCAGTCCGTGCAGCATCCCGGGCGAGCCCGATTCGCTATGGTCGACAGCGGGGAGCAATGCGCACCGAGGAGCGGAAGACAGTGGCAGACGATCACAGCACGGCGACGCAGGCCGCCATCCGTGAGCGCAACGTCCGGAGCGCCCTGCAGCTCGTCCTCTCCGGTGGGGGCACGGCGACGCGCGCCGGGATCGCCCGGCGCACCGGCCTCACCTCCGCCACCGTGTCCTCCCTCCTCTCCGGGCTGATCTCCGACGGCCTCGTCCTCGAAGGGCAGCGTGCGGAGAGCACCGGCGGCAAGCGCGCGACGACGCTGCAGGTGGATCAGGAACGGCACGTGCTGCTGTCGGTGATCGTGCAGCCGGGTCTCGTGCGCGGCGCGGTCGTCAACCTGCTCGGGGCCGAACTGACCACCGTGTCCCAGCGCCCGTCTGCGCCCGGCGCCATCGAGGACGTGCAGTCCGTCGTGCGCAGGCTCGCCGCATCCACCACCGCCGCCATCGTCGCCGTCGGCGTGCAGGTGCCCGGCATCGCGGACGGCCCGCTCATCCGGGAGTCCGTGCAGCTCGGCTGGACGGACGTCGACCTCGGCGCCGCGCTCCTGGGCATCGTCGACGCCCCCGTGCACCTGGTCAACGACGCAGACGCGGAAGCCCTCGCCGACTATTCGAGTTCCGACCAGTTCGGCGCCAACCAGATGATCGTGTCGCTGAGCACCGGCGTCGGGGCCGCGTTCATCGTCGACGGCAGCGTGCTCGCCGGTGCCGCCCACCGTGCAGGCGAGATCGGCCACGTGCCCGTGCTGTTCGGCCAGGATGCGCCGCTCTGCCCGTGCGGCAACCGCGGCTGCCTCGAAGAGGTCGTCTCCGTCACCGCTCTGCTCGGCCTCCCGCACGGAACCGACCTGGAATCCGTGGATGTGGCCGGACTCGCCGCGACGCCGGAATCCCGCGAGCGCATCGCGTTCGGCGCTCGCGTGCTCGCCCGGTCGCTGCTGCTCGTCGGGGCCGCACTGGATGTGCCGAACGTCGTGCTCGGCGGCACGGCGCCCAAGCTCGGCGAGGAGTTCATCGGCCACCTGCGCGCAGAGGCGGCACGGCACCCGGTGCGTGCGGCCATGCCGCTCAGCTTCCGCTACGCGAAGGTCGCGCTCGAACAGCCCTTCCGCGGCGCGGCGCAGCACGCCATGCAGTCGACCCTCGGGGTCAGCTGGGCGCTCTAAGCGGCGCCGTCCCGCTCCGCCCGGAGCTCATGCGCGTGCTCGTGCTCGTGCGCCCCGGTCAGCAGGTCGAGCAGCGCTCCCCCGCGCGCCCTGTCGAACCCGAACGTCGCGATGTCCGCATAGGCGTGACCGGTCAGCCTGTGCCCGAGATCCACCACCAGCACGGACCGGCAGGATGCGCGCACCGCGTCGACCACGGCGCGCACCCACGCGCTCCGCTCGTTGTCGATGCCGACGATCACCACCGGAGCCTGCGTCGCCAGCACCAGATGCGGGTCGTCGCCCTCCGCGACCGACACCACCGGGTTGGCGGCCCACTGCCGCCCGGACGGCGAGTCCGGCTCCGCCCACGCCTCGGCGAGGGTCGACCAGCGCGGCACGCCGAGCAGCTCGTTGTCGACGGTGGCCAGCCGCACCACCGTGCAGCGCCCACGGAAGGCGGGAAGCGCATCCTGAGCTGCCGGCGCGAACGCGAACGACCGGGCGATCACCTCCGAGGTCGCCGGACGGTCGAGCACCAGGGACATCAGGACACCCCGAGCTGCGCCGACATCACCATGACCACGCAGCCGCGCACCACGATGTCGCGGCCCTGACTCGTCATGCGGAGCGTGGCGTCCGAGTGGAAGCCGGCCATCGTGCGGTTGCGCAGGGTCTCTCCCACCGCATCGATCAGCGCGCCGTCGAGCAGTTCCTCCGGGCCGCTGAGCACGACCTCGGACAGGTTCAGTGCGCCGACGATGGGCGCGAGCGCCACGCCGAGCCGCTGCCCGGCCACCCGCAGCACCTGGTGGACGGGCTCTCCGGCGATCGCCGCGGCCGCGACGCGCGATTCCAGCCGGGGCACGGCGAGCCAGGCCTCCAGGCATTTCTCCCTGTCGTACTCCGCCTCCGCGCCGTCGTCCGTGCCGACCATCACCTGGCCGATCTCGCCGGCCGCGAATCTGCTGCCGAGCACCAGAGCACCGGCGACGAGCAGCCCGGAGCCGACGCCGTGGCCCACCTTGATGAGCATCATGTCCCCGTGCGCGCCGCCGAAGCCGTGCTCGGCGAGCACCGCGACGTTCGCGTCGTTCGCCACGAACACCGGCAGGCCGGTGCGCTCCTCGATCCGGCGCTGCAGCGGCTGGTCCGTCCAGCCGAGGTTCGGCGCGGCGACCACCGTTCCGGACGGGTCGACGATGCCGGGCGAGCCGATTCCGATGCCCAGGATGGGCGCTGTCGTCATCCCGACCAGCCTGTCCACGAGCCCAAGTACCTTGGCCACGGCCTCCTCGCCGTGGCTGCCGGCGAGAGCGACCTCAGCGGTCGCCAGGATCGTGCCGTCGATGTCGAGCACCGCGCCGCGGAAGGCGGAGTGCTCGCTGAGGTCGACGCCGACGATCTGCGTCGCCGCCCTGTTCATGTCGAGGAGCACGGCCGGTTTGCCCGGCCGCGCATCGTCCCGCTGACCGAGCTCGATGACCAGGCCCTCGGCGATCAGGTCGCCGACGAGGTCGGAGATGGTGACCCTGGTGAGGCCGGTCTCCCTCGCGATGTCCGCCCTGCTCACCTGGCCGGCGCGATACAGCGTCTGCAACACCAGGGAGCGGTTGTGATTGCGGGCGTGCTCGGGGAGCACCTTGCCGCGCGGGCGCAGCGCACGCCCGGGAACCATGCCGCGATCCTGCGGGATCGTGCTGTGCTCGCTCGCGGTGGAGCGCCGTCCTTCATCGACCAGCATGTTTGTTAGTAAAGTCGACAATCAAAGTTTTCGCAAGCATTTCCTGGCCTTGCGGCGGCGCGTCGCGGAAATCCGCCACTCGCGCGCGTCCCCGCCCGCGACACTTTGTACGGCGGCTGAACATACAGGACCGAGCACACGAAAAAGGGCGGGGCGCGCATCCCGTGGATGCACGCCCCGCCCGTCGGAGTCCGCCCGCTACTTGGAGGAGCTGGTGCCCTCCGCCGCGAGTGCGTCCTGCAGCGCCTGCTGCAGGCGCTGGTCGGCTTGACCATACGCGGCCCAGTCGCCCGCCTTCAGGGCCGTCTCACGGTCGGCGAGCGCCTGCTTCGCCTGCGCGAGCGCCTGCTGCAGGGCCGGGTTGTTCTGCGCAGAGCCCGAGCCGCCCGACCCGGTCTCCGTGCCGCCGCCTCCGGTGCTTCCGTCCGTTCCCCCGGTGCCTCCCCCGGTCTGCGGCACATTGTTGTCGCCGGCGGTCGCACCGGAGTCACCGCCGAACAGCGCGTCGAGCGCCTGGTCCAGGGTGTCCTCGAACGCGATCTTGTCACCGAACGCCACCAGCACCTTCTGCAGCAGCGGGTAGCTCGTCTCGCCCGTGGACTTGACGTAGACCGGCTGCACGTAGAGCAGACCGCCACCCACCGGCAGCGTCAGCAGGTTGCCGTTGATCACGTCCGTCTTGCCCTGTCTGAGCAGGTTGAGCTGCGCGGAGACCGTCGGGTCGGAGTTGAACGTGTTCTGCACCTGTCCAGGCCCTGGCACCGTGTCGCTCGATGGCAGGGTCAAGAGTCTCAACTTGCCGTAGGCCGATGAGACCTTGCCCTTCGTCGAGCCCGCATCGGAGTCGACGGCCAGGTAGCCCTTCAGCACCGACCTGCTCGACTCGCTGGATGCCTGGGGTATGAAGGTCGTGTACAGCGAGAACGACGGCGCCTTCTGACCCGGCATCTGCATCGTCAGGTAGTACGGCGGCTGCAGCGTGGGATCGGTCGGCGACGACACGGGGTCGTTCGGCGTCGTCCACGCGTCCTCCCGCGAGTAGAACGATCCCGCGTCGGTCACGTGGTACTGACCGAGCACCGAGCGCTGCACCTTGAACATGTCCGCCGGGTAGCGCACGTGGCTGAGGAGCTGCGAGCTCATGTCGCTCATCGGCTTGACCGTGGCCGGGTAGATCTTCTCCCAGGTCTTCAGGATGGGGTCCTTGGCGTCCCAGGCGTAGAGCGTGACGGAACCGTCGTACGCGTCGACCGTGGCCTTGACCGAGTTGCGGATGTAGTTGATGTCGTCGAAGGCGTATGCCGGCTTCGGCGTCTCGGTGTCCGCGATGGCGTCGCTCAGGCTGCCGACGTGCGAGTACGGGTACTGGTCGCTCGTGGTGTATCCGTCGATGACCCACTTGACCCGGCCGTCCACGACCGTCGGGTACGCCTGCGAGTCGAGCGTCAGGTACGGCGCGACCTTCTGCACGCGCTTGACCGGGTCGCGGTCGTAGAGGATCTGCGAGTCGTTGTTGACCGCGTCGGACAGCACGATCTGCTCGTCCTGGAACTTGAGCGCGTAGACCAGCCGCTTGAAGATGTTGTCGAGCTTCGGGCCGCCCTCCCCGCTGAACGTCGTGTACGTCTGTTGCGCGTCACCCTTGCCGCCGGGGTAGTCGAGCTCGACGTTCTTGCCGCCCTTCGGACCGCCGACGATCGAGTACGTCGGCGACTGCTGGCCGAAGTAGATGCGCGGCTCGTACGTGCCGAGCGACCCCTGGCTCGGGATGCCCGACTCCAGGAACACGGGCTGGCCGTCGACGGAGCGCTTGTTGCCGTACGCGGCCACGAGGCCGTAGCCGTGCGTGTAGACGATGGTGTCGTTGTACCAGTTGCGTGCGCTCGTCAGGCCGGACTGCTGCAGCTCGCGGACCGCGACCACCGCATCCTGTTCCTTGCCGCCGATGTCGTAACGGTCGACGGCGAGGTTGTTCGGGAACGCGTAGTACTGACGGAACTGCTCCAGCTGCCGGAACGACGGGCTGACGACGGCAGGGTCGATGATGCGGATCTGCGCCGTGGTCTGCGCGTCCTGGCGCAGCTGGCCCTGCTCGACGTCCGTCGTGGCGTTGTATGGGATGACATCGATGTCGCTGAGGCCGTACGCATCCCGGGTGGCGTCGATGCCGTTCTGCACGAACGGCGTCTCGAGCGTCTTCTGGCTCGGCTCGACCTGGAAGCGCTGGATCACCCACGGGTAGATCGCACCGGCGATGAGGGCTGCGACGATGAGCAGCGCGGTTCCGACGATCGGGAAGCGCCAGCGGCCGATGAAGGCCGTCAGCACGAAGAGCAGCGCCACGAAGACCGCCGCTCCGGCCAGTACCGCGCGGGCCGGGATGGTGGCGTTCACGTCGGTGTACGCCGCACCGTTGATCATGTCGTTGACGTTGGAGTCGGTGACGGTCGCGTACCGGTCCAGCCAGATGCTCACGCCCTGCAGCAGCAGGTAGAGCGCCGAGATGACCGAGATCTGGATGCGCGCGGCCTTCGAGATGCGCACCTCGCGCCCGCTCACCCTCAGCGAACCGTAGAGGTAGCAGGTGGCGAGCGTTGCCAGCAGTGCGATGAGCACCACGGCCGATGCGAACCCGACGGCGCCGCGGTAGAACGGCAGCGCGAACAGGTAGAAGCCGATGTCGAGGTGGAACAGCGGGTCGGTCTTGCCGTACGCCGTGCCGTTCAGCCACATCGCCGCGGTCTGCCAGCGGCTGCCCGCCGAGACGCCGGCGAAGATGCCGAAGACGATCGGGATGCCGTACATCGCGAGGCGGCGCAGCGGCTCGACGACCTGCTGGTAGCGGTCGAGCTGCGAGTTCAGCTTGGCGTAGACCGGTCGCAGCCGGTATGCGAGCTGGATGGCGAGCCACAGGGGCACGGCCATGCCGAGGAACCCGATGAAGAACATCGTGATCGCGCCGAACCACTGTGTGGTGAGGACGTTGAGGAAACCGACCTGCTGGTACCACAGGATGTCCGCGTACAGTCCGGCGAAGACGAAGAAGGCGATCACCAGAGCGACGATCACCCCCAGGGTGATCCAGATGGCCGCGCGACGGCGCCCAGGTGGTCGGACTGCTGCTGTTGAACTCACGAATGGCCCTCATTGCTCTCGCGTGGCAAGGTCAGAAATCCATCCTAGGCGTCCGTCGCTTGGAGAACGCCGTATCGGAATACGCCTCGGGCGAAGCCTTTGTAAGCGCTATGAAGCAGGGCAGGTGGCCAGGCCGGAGGTGCTGCCTCCCGAGCTGATCGCCTTCAGTGCGGCGAGCGAGTCGTCCAGCGTCTTCACCGCGAAGACGTGCAGCCCGGACGGGATGTGTCCGGTGACCTCGTTGCAGTTCGTCGCTGGCGCCAGGAAGTACGTGGCTCCCCCGGTGTCCCTCGCCGCGTACATCTTCTGCCGGATGCCGCCGATCGGGCCGATGTTGCCCTCGTTGTCGATCGTGCCGGTGCCCGCGACCTTCTTGCCGCCGTTGAGGTATCCGGGGGTGAGCTGGTCCATGATCCCGAGCGCGAACATCTGGCCGGCGCTCGGCCCTCCCACGTTGTCGAGCTGGATCTTCACGTCGAACGGGAAGGTGTAGTCCATTCCGGCGCCGATCCCGAGGACCGTCTGCGCCCCCGACTTCACGGGCGTGATCGACACCGTGGATGCAGCACCGCCGCGGATGATGCCGACCTCGGCCGCCTTGTCGGTGCCGTTCTTGTCGATCAGTTCGCGCAGGGTCGCGACGCCGGGCACCGGCTCGCCGTTCACGCTGGTGATCTCGTCGTCCACTTTCAGCACGCCGGCTGCCGGTGTCCCCTTGATGACCTGCTTGACCGCGACGGCTTCCGGGAAGTCGTAGCCGAGGTGGTTGAGGGCGGCGGCCACCGCATCCTGCTGCGAGTTGACCATCAACGCGGCGTTCTCCGCATTGGACTGCTCGGTGGTGGTGCCGGGCGGGAAGACGACGTCCACCGGCAGCACGGCCTTGCTCGGCTGGAACCAGGCGGCGATGATGTCGAACCAGCTGGGCCGCTGGTCCGGGTTGCCGACGACGGAGACGGTCAGCAGGTCGAGGGAACCGGACGTCGGGTACGTCTTCTGCGACGGGATGCTGATCAGCGGCTTGGCTTTGTCGTTCTCCTTCGACCCGACCGGCTGGTCCTTCCCGAGCGTGTTGAACACGGGGCCCGGCTGCTCGATCACGAACGGCGCCGGCGCGACCGCGAGCACGAGGGTCAGCGCGAAGGCGACGCCGACGGCGATCCATCCCGCGATCACCCGCCGGGGAGGGGCGACCCTGGTGGTGCTCTCCTCCGCAGGCGGCTGCAGTTCGTCGTCGCTGAAGAGGCTCACGCACTGTCCCTTTCGTGTGTTGCATCGGCTGGTCGCTCGTCTGTTCGCCACGGGCGCACATCCAGAGCCCGAGCCTAGGCCAATTCTCACCCGGCGCCGTCGTACACGGTCTAGCGTAGATTCCAAGCCTGAAAGCCGGACCACACGAAAGAGGCGTAACGATGGCCGACGATCCCAACAAGGAACCGGACGACGAGCTGGCCCGCCTGCTGCGCGAGATGCTCTCCGGAAACGCGTCCATCGACCCGAGCCAGCTGGCAGGGGCCGCAGGACTGCCGAGCGATCCAGCGAGCATCCAAGCCCTGATCGGCCAGCTGCAGAACGCGATGCGCAACACCGACGGCGGCATCAACTGGGACCTCTCGCTCGAGCAGGCCCGCACGCTCGCGTCCGAGGGCGCCCACTCCGTCACCCCGGCCGAGCGCGCAACGCTCGACCAGGCGTTCAACGTCGCCGCCCTCTGGCTCGACCAGGTCACCACGGTGTCCGAGCTCACCAGCCCGCCCCAGCTGATCGGCCGCGCGGAATGGACGAGGCAGACGATGCCACTCTGGACGCAGCTCGCTGAGCCCGTCGCCCTCAGCATCTCCGACGCGCTCACCCGCGTGCTCACCGAGCAGGCGCCGGAAGAGATGCAGGGGATGCTCGCCAACGCCGGGCAGATCATGCGCAGCGTCGGAGGAGCCCTCTTCGCGATGCAGCTCGGCCAGGTGGTCGGCCATCTCGCCAAGGAGGTCGTCTCCGGCGGTGACATCGGCATCCCGCTGCTCGCCGACGGCCAGGCGGCCCTGCTCCCCCAGAACGTCGCAGAGTTCGGCGACGGCCTCGACATCCCGGCCGACCAGGTGCAGCTGTACCTGGCGGTGCGCGAGCTCGCCCACGCCCGCCTGTTCCGCCACGCCAAGTGGCTGCGGCTGCAGCTGATCACCCAGATCACGGCCTTCGCCAAGGGCATCACCATCGACACCGACCGGCTCGAAGAGCTGGCGGAGGGCTTCGACCCCTCCAACCCGGAAGAGCTGCGCGAGGCGATGGTCAGCGGCGCGCTGATCCCGCCGAAGACCGAGGAGCAGCAGGAGGCGCTCGCCCGCCTGGAGACGGTGCTCGCGCTCGTCGAAGGCTGGGTGGATGTGGTCACCGCCAACGCCACCCGGCTGCTGCCGAAGGCGGACGCCATCGCGGAGATGGTCCGCAGGCGCCGCGCATCCGGTGGCCCTGCCGAGTCGGCGTTCGCGACGCTCGTCGGCCTGGAACTCCGCCCCCGCCGGCTGCGCGACGCCGCCGCGATGTGGCAGGCCGTCACCGACGCCGTCGGCCAGGAGGCCAGGGACGACCTGTGGTCGCACCCCGACCTGCTCCCCCAGTCCAGCGACCTCGACGACCCGTCGGCGATCGTCGCCAGGCTCACCGCCACCGCGAACGGCCAGGAGCCGGAGCGCGACGCGGTCGACCAGGCGCTCGAAGACCTGCTCCGCGGCGACACGGAGCGGCCGACGGAGGAGTAGGCCGCCGGTCTGCGAGGTCGCCGGTCCGCCGGATTCAGCGCCGTGCCCTTCGGGGCGCGGCGCTTTTTTCGTGCTGAGCGTGTGGACGGCGCCTCCGGCTTGTGGATAACTCCGGCGCCGTCCGGCGGTCTGCGGGATGATGCCGGGATGGTCTACGCACTCGATCCCCGCATCCACCGGGTCTGGCGGTCGCCCAGCACCCTGCAGTTCGGGGTGGACACGGCGGTGCTGACGCTGGACGACCTGAGCAATGCGGACGAGCGGATGCTCGTGGCGCTCGACGCGGGCGTGACGATGTCCGGGCTGCAGATGGTGGCGAGGAGGGCACGTGCCGACGCCGGGGCTCCTGCGCGACTGCTGGAACGTCTCGCGCCCGTGCTGGCGCCGCCGCCGGAGCCGGAGGGCGAGCGGCCCGTCGTCGTGATCGACGGCGCCGGGCAGACCGCCGCCCGGCTGATCGAGGCGCTCGGCGAGGCCGCGGTGGATGCGCGCAGCGGCCTGACCTGGGACGACCCTGCCGTCGACACGGCGGCGGCCGCCGTCGTGGTCGGCTCGTTCGCGATCGAGCCGGAGCGGCATCGCCGCTGGCTGCGCAGGGACGTGCCGCACCTGGCCGTCGTGTTCGGCGACGAGCGGGTGCGCGTCGGGCCGTTCGTCGACCCGGGCGCTGGACCGTGCCTCGGCTGCGTGGACCTCCGGCTCACGGACGCCGATCCGGCCTGGCCGGCGATGGCCACGCAGCTGTACACCCGGGATGCGCTACGCGAGACGCCGCTCGTCGCGGCCGCCGCCTCCGGCGTGGCCGGCTTCGCGGTGCTCGACCGGCTGCGTGGCGGCCGTGCGCTCAGCCGGTCGAGCGTGGCGGTCGACTACGTCACGGGCGCGCGGGAGGAGACGGACTGGGCCGCGCATCCGGGATGCGGGTGCCTGGGGCTGCCGGCCGACCCCGCGTGACGCTCAGCGGCTGACGGGCACGTGCGGGGCCATCTCGGCGAGGAATCGCGACGGCTGGCGCACGGAGGAGCGACCGGCGTACTGGCCCGACTGCGACCAGCTGAGCTGCAGGTTGCTGCGCGCGCGGGTGATGCCGACGTAGAGCAGCCGGCGTTCCTCGTCGATCTGCTCGAAGCTCTTTGCGTAGCTGATCGGCACCAGCCCCTCGCTGAGGCCGACGAGGTAGACCGACTCCCACTCCAGGCCCTTCGCCGAGTGCAGGGTCGCCAGGGTCACGGCGGACAGGGTCGGCTCGTGCTGGCCGGCCTGGCGGGTGAGCAGTTCGTCGGTGAAGCGACGGAACGACGTGCCGGGCGGCATCGTGTCGACCAGGCCCATGATGGCGTTCAGCGACTCCCAGCGGTCACGTACGGCGCCCCGAGTCTCCGGCGGCTCCTGGCTCCAGCCCAGCGAGCGCAGCACGTCGCTGACCGACTTGAAGAGCGGTTCGTCGCCGACCGCGACGCTGGCGGCGCGCAGCGACATGATCGCCTGGCGCACCTCCGGCAGGTCGAAGAAGCGCTTCGAGCCTCGGATCTGGTAGCTGATGCCGAGATCGCCGAGCGCCTGCTCGATGGCGGCGGCCTGCACGTTCACCCGGTACAGGATCGCGATGTCCTCCGGCTTCGCTCCCGCGGCGAGCTCCGCGGCGATCTTCTGGGCGACGGCGCGGGCCTCGTCCCGGTCGCTCTCGTACGCCGTCGGCGACGGGATGCCCGGCGCAGCGGAGGCGGCCGCACCCGGCGTGACCGCACCCGTAGCCGCCTCGCCCGGCGTCGCCACCACCGCTGCTGCCGAGTGCAGCGTCAGCGCGCCCGCGCGACCGCGCATGAGCCGGTTCGCCGCATCCACCACAGCGGGCGTCGAGCGGTAGTTCTGCTCGAGCCGCACCACCGTCGCTCCCGGATGCGTCCGCTCGAAGTCGAGCAGGTACGCGCTGCGCGCCCCGGCGAACGAATAGATCGTCTGGCTGGCGTCGCCGACCACGCAGACGTCGCGTCTACCGCCGAGCCACAGGTCGAGGAGCTGCTGCTGCAGCGGCGAGACGTCCTGGTATTCGTCCACCACGAAGAAGCGGTACTGCTCGCGCACCTGCATCGCCACGGCCGGCTCGATCTCGATCATCCCCGCGCAGACGAGCAGCACGTCCTCGAAGTCGATCTGCTTCCGCTCGTCTTTGAGGTCTTCGTACGTCTGCAGCATCAGCACCAGCTGCTCGGCGGTGAGGGTGCCCGGCACCGTGCGGTCCGCGACGGCGGAGGCGTACTGCTCGATGCTGAGCCCGGACACCTTGCGCCACTCCACCTCGGCGGCCACGTCGCGCAGGGTCGCCGTGTCGACGCGCAGTTTCAGGCGCTCGGCCGCCTGACCGAGCACCCTGCCCTTGCCGTCGAGCACGCTCGGCAGCTGGCCGCCGACCACCTGCGGCCAGAAGAAGTTCAATTGGGACAGCGCAGCGGCGTGGAAGGTGCGCGCCGCGACACCGCCCGCGCCGAGCTGGCGCAGCCTCCCGCGCAGTTCGGCAGCCGCACGGTTGGTGAAGGTGAGCGCCATCACGCGGTTCGGCGCGTACGCGCCGGAGGCCACGCCGTACGCGATGCGATGCGTGATCGCGCGTGTCTTGCCCGTGCCGGCACCGGCCAGGATGCAGACCGGCCCGAGCAGCGCCTCGGCGGCGACCCTCTGCTGCGCATCCAGCCCGTCGAGCAGACTGTCCGGATTCACCGCGCCACCCGGGTCACCGCGTCACCGGAGCCTCGTCCAGCGATCCGCCGTACCAGTCTTCGATCAGGGCGCGGGCGATCGAGGACCGGCCGGGCAGGATGACCTGCTCGCGCGCCTCCCACAGCTCGGTGCGGCTGAACCAGCGCAGGTCGAGGATCTCCTCCCCGTCCGGTGCGAGCCCGGACGGCGCCTGGTCGTCGGCCAGCCGGGCCGTGAAGCCGACCATCACCGATGCGGGGAACGGCCACGGCTGCGAGCCCTTGTACTGCGGGTCGACCACCCGGATGCCCGCCTCCTCGAAGATCTCGCGCTGCACGGCGGACTCGAACGACTCCCCCGGCTCGACGAAACCGGCCAGCAGCGAGTATCGCGAGTTCTCCCACATCGCGTTCGATCCGAGCAGCAGCCGGTCGTCCGCATCCAGCACGGTCACGATCACGGCGGGGTCAGTGCGCGGGAACACCTCGGAGCCGTCCTCGAAGCAGCGGCGCACCCAGCCGGCCTGCTCCACGACGGTCGGCGTGCCGCAGCGCGGGCAGTGGGTGTGGGAGGCGTGCCAGTTGGCGATCGCGAGCGCCTCGGTGAACAGCCCGGCGTCACGGTCGGTGAGCGCGGTGGCGACGGTGCGCAGGTTCCCCCAGCGGGCCTCATCCGGTTCGAGCTCCTGCGCGGCGGCGTCGGTGAGCACTTCGAGCACGACGGCCGTGCCGGCGGGCTCCGCGTCGCTCGCGACGAGCGTGCGTCCCAGATAGACCCTGACCAGTGCCGAGGTCACCCGTTCGACGGGAAGCAGCTCGAGCGCGGCAGCGCCGGCACCGGATGCGCCCCAGCCGTCCGCGGCGGGCGTCGCCGCCTCCACGCTGTCCGCCGTGAGCAGCGCCCTGCCCTTCCAGAGCGCGAGCACGCGCGTCGACGGCTCCTCCCAGAGCTCGTCGAACAGCGCTGGACGCGATCGGGAGACATGATCGCGGTCGACGGCGTGACGCGAGAGCGGCAGCGAATCGAATGGGATGGGCGACATCGAGGTCCTTTCGGGGCGTGGCGAACGGCTCACGCGGGGAAGTCCAATTAACCTTGGCGCATGGCCAGATCCCATCTCACTCTAGCCGCGCTGGCCACTTCGGCCGTGCCGGGGCTCGAGGTCTCCGGTGCCCGCAGCTACACACTCGGGGGCGCGGGCGAGTTCGACTCCGCGCTGCTCAGCGGGCGGGACGGCGGAACGTCGGTCATCCGGGTTCCCACGTCGCAGGCGGCGGAGACCGAGCAGAGCGCCGACCTGGTCGCCCTGCGCGCGCTGACCACCGGCATCCGCAGCCGCCTCCCGTTCGACGTGCCGACCTACCTCGGCCAGGCTCCCGTCGGCGGCACGCGCGCGATCGTCTACGACTTCCTGCCCGGCCACCACATCGACGTGGACGACATCCCGCCCGGCGACGGCCTGGCCGGGTCGATCGGGCACGCCATCGCGGCCATCCACACGCTTCCGACCAACTTCGTCGGCGAGGCGGGACTCCCGGTGCTGAGCGCCGCGGAGTGCCACACGTCCACCACGGCCCTGATCGAGTCCGCCGCATCCACCGGCCTGCTGCCGAGTGCGCTCCGCGACCGCTGGCGCGATGCGTCGGCCGACCAGTCGCTCTGGCAGTTCCAGCCCACCGTGGTCAACGGAGCGCTCACCGCCGACTCGTTCCTCGTGGAGGACGAGACCGTGCTCGCCGTTCTCGGCTGGTCGGCGCTGCGCGTCGGCGACCCTGCACGGGACCTGCACTGGCTCCTCGCGATGAACCCGGAGGCGACGGAGGGCGCGCTCGGCGCATACGCCTCGACGCGCCAGGTCGCCACCGACCGTCAGTTCACGCAGCGCGCGATGCTGTACGCGGAGCTCGAGGTCGCCCGCTGGCTGCTGCACGGCCGCGAGGTGCGCGACCAGAGCATCGTCGACGACGCCGTGCAGATGCTCGACGGCCTGGTCGACCGGGTGCACAGCAACGCGGTCACCCCGCTGTCGACCGCGACGGGACCGATCCTCGCCATCGACGACGTCGAGGCGATGCTCGACCGCACGCCGGGCGACCGCAGCTCGGATGCCTACGGTCACGCCGGCGGGATGAAGCCCGTCGAGGAAGACCAGAGCGACCGCAACTCCTCCGCGGAGTAGAGCCGCTCCGGCCGGATGACCTCGTCGTCGGCCACGAAGTAGAAGACGGCGTCGATCTTCTCCGGGTCGACGCCGGCGTACTGCGCGTACGCCAGCCGGTAGAGGGCGAGCTGGAGCTGCTTGCGTTCGAGGTCGGCGGCGTCGCGCGGCGCCTTGCCGGTCTTCCAGTCGACGATCTGGTGGCTGTGCACGCCGTCGTCCGCCGGGTAGACCGCATCCAGTTTGCAGACCACCACCTGCCCGGCGAGCGTGACGTGGATCTCGATCTCCACCTCGTCCGGGCGGCGGCCCGCCCACTCGCTCGCCGCGAAGGTGCGCTGCAGCTCGGCCAACTGCTCGGCCTCGAGTTGTTCCCCCGCCGGGTCGTCCAGTTCGTATGCCGCGGCGTCGATGACGTCGGCAGCTCCCGCCACCGTGCCGTAGCGCTGCTCCACCCAGCCGTGAAACAGGGTGCCGAGACGGGTCTGCCGGTACGGCCGCTCGGGCATCGGGCGGCGGAGGGCTGCCGCGACGGACGCGGGATCGGTGACGTAGTCCTTGAACCGCGAGGCCGGGATGCGCGTCGGCAGCTCGACCAGGCCGGCGTCGTCGAGGCGGCGGGCACGCTCGGCGAGCAGCAGGTCGAGGTCGGCGGCGTAGATTCCTCCGTCGCCGGCCCCGCGCTCCAGCGCGTTCCTGACGGCTGCTGCGGCGGCGTGCACCCTGTCGTGCCGCACGCCGAGCGGGTCGAGCGGCCACGTCACGGTCTGCGCGTCGAGCGCGAACGGGTTCTCGTCCGGCTCAGCGCACTCCGGGAACGCGTCGTCCGGAAGCAGACCGGCGGCCTGCAGTTCGAGCAGGTACGCGCCAGGACCGCGCGGCTTCTTCTGCGTCGACCAGTACGACCCGGAGAGCAGCAGGTGCTCCTTCGCCCGGGTGACGGCCACGTAGACGAGTCTCCGCTGCTCGGCGGCGTGCCGGGCGACGATCTCCTCCTCGAACGCGGTCATCGACTCGTCAATGTCCTTCTGCGTCTCCGCCGTGCGCCAGGCCAGCACGGGCAGCTCGGTGGAGTCTCCGCGGAACTCGTACGGCAGAGCGCCGAACTCGAACCAGCCGCGCTTGCTCTGCGGCCCGCCCGGCAGTTCGCCGTCGACCATCCGCGGCACGGCGACCACATCCCATTCGAGGCCCTTCGACCCGTGGATGGTCAGGATCTGCACCGTGCCGGGCTCCGGCTCCTCGCTGCGCGGCGCGAGGTTGTCTCTGCGCTCCGCCTCGGCCAGCCAGGCGAGGAACGAGCCGAGCGTGGCCTGATCGTCGCTGGCCAGATAGGAGGAGACCTGCTCGGCGAACGCGTCGAGGCTCGCCTGGCCGAGCTGGGCAGTCTCGTTCGCGGCGACCTCGATGTCGAGCAGCAGTTCCTGCTGCACCAGCGTCACGAGGTCGAGCAGGTCGAGGCCGACCCTGGATCGCAGGTGGTCGAGCTGGCGGCCGGCCTCGCGCATCCTGTGCAGGCCGGCCTCGCTGAACCCGGCCAGCTGGGAGTGCCCGTCCTTCGCCTCGACCACGAAGTCGAGGGCGTCGACGAGGGATGCGGACTCGTCGCCCGCCACCGACTGCCGCAGGCGCCTGCGCACCTCGGGATCGAGCTCCTGGAACCGGTGGTCGCGCGCTGCGAGCCAGGATGCGACGTTCCGCAGCGCTTGGATGTCCTTCGGCCCGATCCGCCAGCGCGCACCGGTGAGCAGCCGGATCAGCTCCGAGCCGGCCGTCGGGTCGTGCATGACGCGCATGGCGCTCACCAGGTCGGCGATCACCGGCTGCTCCAGCAGACCGCCGAGTCCGAGCACGTGATACGGGATGTTCCTCCGCGAGAGCGCCGCGGTGAAGACGTCGATCTTCTTGAGCGACCGGCAGAGCATGGCGGCGCTCGGCACCGCACCGCGCGCATCCCGGGTGGCCAGGCGAGCGCCCAGCCACGCGGCGACCGCTTCCGCCTCGTCGGCGACGGTCTGCTCGAAGACGGCGAGCAGCTCGCCCTTCTCCGCGCCGGGCCTCGGCTGCAGCTGCTCGACGTGGACGGGCGAGCTCGCGGTCAGTGGGGCGACCAGCGCGTTGGCGGCGTCGAGCACGCTCGTGGGGTTGCGCCAGCTGGTGCTGAGCGCGTACTCGGCGGCGCCGTCGCGGGTGCCGGTGAAGTCGAGCGAGAACCGGCCGAGGTTGGCGGCGCTCGCCCCTCGCCAGCCGTAGATGGACTGGTGCGGGTCGCCGACCGCCATGACGGCCTGCCCGCTGAACAGGCCCGAGAGCAGGCGGGTCTGCACCACGGAGGTGTCCTGGTACTCGTCGAGCAACACCACCCGGTAGCGGGTCCGGTAGTCGTCTGCGACGGACGGAACGCGCTCGCTGACGCGCAGCGCGAGCGCGACCTGGTCGGAGTATTCGACGAAGCCGCGGCGCACCTTCTCCGCCGCGAACTGTTCCGCGAGATCGAGTAGTGGAGGGAGCGCACCGACCACCTGGATGGCCGAACGCACGGAGGCGTACAGCTCCTTGACCCTTCCGCTGCCGGTGGGCAGGTCGGCGATGGTCTGGAACCGCTCGGTCATCCGCAGCACGTCCGCAGCCTCGACCACGTTCTCGCTGAGCGCGCGGCTGAGCGAGATGACGGCCGAGGTGACGGTGTCGACGCTCTTCTCGAGCTCGACCAGCCGATCGTCCGTGCTCGTCACCACGAGGCGGCGGGCAACCTGCCACGCCGACGCCTCGCTGAGCACGGCGGACTCCGGCTCTCGCCCGATCAGCAGCGCGTTCTCGCGGAAGATCGCGTTGGCGAACGCGTTGTACGTCGCCACCTCCGGCGCGTCGAACGGGTCGAACTCGATGTCGGTCAGCCCGGACGCCACCAGCTGCTCGATGCGCTTCCTGATGCGGATCGCCAGCTCGCCGGCCGCCTTGCGGGTGAAGGTGAGGCCGAGGATCTCCGGCACCCTGACGTGCCCGTTGGCGAGCAGCCAGACCACCCGGTTGGCCATCGTCTCCGTCTTGCCGCTGCCTGCGCCGGCCACGACGATCGCCGGTTCGAGCGGCGCCTCGATCACGGCCTGCTGCTGCAGCGTGGGGGTGGGCAGCCCCAGCGCCTCCGCGATCTCGACCGCACTGATCCTGCGCGCCGGTCGGGGATGCTCCTCGTGCGCGAGCGTGAACGCCTGCTCCACGAAGTCGAGCGTCGCCTCGTCCGCTCCCCACTCCAGCAGACCGTCGCCGTTCTCCTCGATCATGCGCACCCCCCGATCATGCGCTGACCGCCGGAACGAGGTGGATGCGGTACTCGTACTTCGCGTGCGGGTCCCTGTCTCCGAGGTCGACCACTCCGGCGAACGTGCTGCCCGCCATCCCGGCCGCCGCCTGCTCGACCCTGGCCTTCAGCCGGTCGAGCCCGTCGCCGTCGACCCGCTCCTGGGCCACCTCCCTGTAGCCCTTTCCGCGAACGCCCTTGCTCACATAGAGCAGCTTCGCGCCGCCGGACGGGGCGCCCTCCGCCGCCTCCACTGCTCCGTGCTCCAGGGCGAGCTGGTACGCGCCGAGCTGGGCGTGCCCGGCCACCTGTGCGGCGCTCGGCACGGTGTTGCCTGTCTTGAGGTCGACGATGACGATGGTTCCCTCCGGAGTGCGTTCGACGCGGTCGATGGTGCCGCGGATGAGCGCGCGGCCGACGGAGAGCTCGAACGCGCCCTCCGAGCCGAGGAGCGCCCCTCCCGCCCGCTCGAAGTCGCGCAGGTACTCGGAGACGCCCTCTGCGAGCTTCCTGGTGCGCCTGCGCTCCTTCTCCTCGAGCCACGGGGACTCGAACTGCAGTTCGTTCCAGCGTTCCTCGACGCCGCGCCAGACGCGTTCGACGCTGAGGTCGCCGTCCGGCTCGGTGCTGACCTGCTCCATCACCGCGTGCACGACGGTGCCGATCCCGGCGGCGAGGCCGCTCGGCGAGGACGCCATCGCGTCGACGAACCAGGCGAGCGGCGACTTCTCGAAGGTCTCCAGGCGCGACGGGGAGACCCTGACCACCGCATCCGGATCGTCGAGGTCGACCAGCGGCTCCTCGGTCGACGGCGCGATCAGGCCGTACCAGTCGTCCGGGCTCGCGCCCTCCACCTCCGCGGCAGCGAGACGCGCGAGGGCGTCGGCCGCATCCGGGGCGCCGGTGGTGACCAGCCGCCGCCTCAGCCGCCCGACCATCCCGCGCAGCGACAGGGGATGCACGGAGTCGTCCGTGTCGTCGTACGCCAGGTCGCCGGCGAGCCGGAGGAACGGGGACGGCTGCTCGTCGTCGTTGGCGGTGGCCGTGAGGATGACCTGCGTGCGCGCCCTGGACACCGCGAGCGCGAACATCCGGAGCTCGTCGCCGAGCACCTGGGCGCGTTCGTCCACCGTGTCGGACGTGGTTCCGGCGAGTGCGTCCGCGAGGGCCTGGGGGTGCAGCAGGGAGCCGCGGAGGCGCAGGTTGGGCCAGACGCTTTCCTGCAGCCCTGCGACCGCGACGATGTCGAACTCGGCGCCGATGGTGGCGCTCGGGGTGCAGACCAGCACGGCCTCCCCCGCCGTCTGCGCGGCGAGGGTGTCTTCCGGGACCTCTGCGCCGAGCAGTTCGACGACGAAGTCGGACGCGGGACGTTCCGGATAGCGCTCGACGAACCGCCTGGCGGCGGTGAAGAGCGCGACGACGCCGTCGAGGTGGCGGTTGGCCTCGTCGGCGACGATGCCGCTGCGCTCCGACTGCTCCAGCCAGCGCTTGGCGAGCCCGCTGCGCTCCCAGACGTGCCAGAGCAATTCCTCGATGGTGGCGCCGTTCTGCGCCTTCTCGCGTCCGGCCGCGATGGTTTCGGCGAGCCGGGATGCGCGGCGTGCCGGGGCGGAGTCGATGATGGAGAACCGGCCGGGCGCGCTCAGCGCCTCGACGAGGAGGTCGTCGGCCGAGCGGTTGCCGTCCCCGGCCAGCTCCTCCTGACGGAGGGCCAGCCGCAGGCGGCGCAGGCTGATCCCGTCGAGGCCGCCGAACGGGCCGAGCAGCAGATCGGAGACCACGGGAGGGTCGAGTTCGACGGCGCCGAGCTCGACGCCGACGACCGTGATCAGCTGCCGGGCGGCGAAGTCGTCGCGCAGCGCGCGGCCGGCGATGCTCGTGCGCGTCGGCACCTCTGCGACCGCGAGCGACCTGGCGAGACCAGGAACGTGCGCGCCGGAGCGGACGACGACGGCCATCCTGTTCCACGGCACGCCGTTCATCAGGTGCTGCTCCCGCAGCCTGCGGGCCAGCCGCGCCGCCTCTGCCGGGGCGGACGACGCCTCGATGCGCACGACCTCCTGGCCGGACGGCGGCGCATTCCGGCCTGCTGCTGCGAGGCGCTGGACGCCGGCCGCCGCCGTTCCGATGCGCTCGGTGACGCGCGTCGTCAGGTCGCGGAGCACCGGCGTCTGGCGGTGCGCCGTGCCGAGGACGAAGCGCGTGACGGGGACGCCGAGCCGCGCCTCCAGCTGGCCGATGGCCGTCGCCTCCGCCCCGCGGAACGTGGTGGACGCCACATCCGGATCGCCGAACGCCACGATCGCCACGCCGCGGGCGGCGAAGGCGCGCAGGAGGGAGACGGTGGCGAGCGTCGCTTCCTGCAGGTCGTCGACGAAGATCGCCCTCAGCCGGTCGAGCGAGCTGCCGCCGCGCACGACGGACACGGCCTCGGCGATCAGCTCCGACGAGTCGACGAAGGTGCCGCGATAGCTGTCCACCACGCGCTGGTACTCCGCGATGAAACGCGCGGCTGCCCTCCACTCGTCGTGCCCCGTGATCGCGCCCAGCTCGGAGAGCCTGCTGGGCGTGACGCCGAGTTCGACGCAGCGAGCCATCAGTTCGCGCAGTTCGGTGCGGAAGCCGCGGAGGGTGCGCACGTCGGCGACCAGCGGCTCCGGCCAGGCCGGTCCCGTGCCGTCTTCGAGGTGGCCGTCGATCAGCTCGGCGATGATCTGGTCCTGTTCGCCGCCCGTGAGCAGGCGGGGCGGCTCCAGTGCCGCCGCCCTGGCGCGCTCCCCCGCGAGCTGGAACGCGAGCGACGTCGCCGTCCTCGCCAGCGGGCCGTTGGTCGGGACGCCGATCCGCAGCGCGATCCTGTCGCGCAGCCGGGTGGCCGCCGACCGGGATGCGCTGATCGCGAGCACCTCCCCCGAGCCGTAGCCGCGCTGCAGCACCCGCTCGGCGAGCGCCTCGACCAGCGCGGTGGTCTTGCCGGTGCCCGGCGCGCCGATGACGGCACCGGATGCGCCGTCCGGCAGCGCGAGGACGGCCGCCTGCGTGTCGTCGAGTGCGAGGTCGGCCGCCGTCTGCTCCGCGAAAGGCGGCGGTCGGAAACCTCGGATCGTCATGCCTGAAACGCTACCGGCGTCCGCCGACAGAGAACGCGGCGCAGCGCCGCAGGCTGCGTGTCGTAGTCTGAACTCACATCCGCCGGTCAGATTCGAAAGGCACCACACGTGGAGATCCGCATCGGAATCGTCAACGCTCCTCGCGAGCTCAGCTTCGAGTCGTCCCAGACGGCGGAGGAGATCGCATCGCAGGTCGAGGCAGCGCTCTCGAGCGGCACCGGATTCGTCCGCCTCACCGACAACAAGGGCAAGCTGTACGTCGTCCCGACGGCCGGCATCGCATACATCGAGATCGGTTCGGACGAGTCGCGCCGCATCGGCTTCGTCGGCTAGATTCGCCAGCGTGGAACTGCTCTTCGTCGCGCTCGGCGGGGCCATCATCGGCCTCGCCGCCCGCTATCTGCTGCCGAACCGTCACACGCACGGCGCCGTGCTGATGCCCGCTCTCGGGGTCATGGTGTCGAGCGTGCTCTGGGTCGCCCTCACCTGGGCCGGCCTGAAGTGGAACGGCGGCTGGATCTGGTGGATCACGCTCCTCGGCACCGCCCTGGTGGTCGCCGTGGTCGACGTGGTCATCGGCCGTGTCCGCACCGCGCACGACGACCGGATGCTCGCCGACCTCACCAAGGGCGCCGTCGCGCGCTGAGGCCGTCCCACCGGCTCCGCTCGAACGGAATCCGCGCCCGACACGCCGCCGCACTCTCCGTAGTTGCGGAGATCCCGGCCGTTGCGCCCGCATCCTCCGCAACGACGGAGATCCCGGCCACGCGCGACTCCTCCGACGCAACGGATCTCCGCATCGCGCGCCCGGTCCGTTCGAGCGGAGTTTCGGGCCGATGCGCCGAGTTTCTCCGCTCGGGCGGAGAACCCGGCGGCGTGTCACGGCAGAACTCCGGTCGAACTCCCGCTGCCGATGGGGCCGCGTCGGCCTGGAGGCCGCGTCAGCCCGAGGCCGGGTCAGGCCGTGAGGCCGCGTCAGGCCATGAAGCCGTCAGGCCGTGAGGCCGAGGGCGTCCATCCTGCGGGTGTGCGCCGCGATGAGCTCGGTGAAGATCGGCTCGATGCGCTCGTCGTCCTTCGCGGCGTTGCCGGACAGGTGCAGCGCCGAGCGTGCGACGAGGAGCGTGTCGCCCACCAGGCGCCTCCCCCACATCGCCAGGCGCGACGACAGCCGCTGGTCGGCCTCGATCTCGTCGCGCAGCACGTCGAGCACGCCCTCCTGGCCGCCGTCCGAGCCGAGCAGCTGGGCGATGCGCGGGCCGACGTCGCCGGGGAGCCCGGCCGCCAGGCGGATGAAGAAGTCGTCGAGCAGGCCGCTCGTCACCAGCACGGCCAGCAGCGTCTCGCGCCAGTCCGCCCCGGTCGTCAGAGCGCTGAAGCCGTCGATCTCGTCGGCGAACGGCTTCATCACCTCGGCAGGGTCGTCTCCGCGGCGGCGGATCTCCGCCACGACGCCCTGGTGCTTGGACAGCGCGTGGCCGGCTGCCGCAGCCACCTTCTCTTTGGCGGAGAGCGCATCCACCTCTCCGACGACGCGCGAGAGGGTCTGGAACGTCTCCAGCTGGAGGTAGGCGGCCTGGCCGAGATACGGCAGCAGATCGGGCATGACCTCGTGCAGATCGACGCGGATCGCCTGCGTGGGAGTGTTCCGCGGCGTCAGTCGGGGAAGCTCGACCGGGGGCCGGCGTCGGGAGATCCAGGTTGCCACGTACAGCAGTGTAACGGGGACGTCCAGTAAGCTGGTGCCGCCGTCGGCGCTGGATCGACGGCCCTACGCCTGCGAACGAGGAACAAGGCGTAGACCTTCAACTCACGATCGACAGGCATATTCTCTAGTGACTTTCTCTGAACTCAACATCGACCAGGACATGGTCGACGCTCTCGCCGCGAAGGGCATCATCGAGCCCTTCCCCATCCAGGCGCAGACCATCCCGCTCGCTCTCGACGGCCAGGACATCATCGGCCAGGCCAAGACGGGCACCGGCAAGACCTTCGGCTTCGGCCTCCCGATCATCCAGCGTCTCGGACTCCACCCGGAGCCCGGGGTGCAGGCACTCGTCGTCGTCCCCACCCGCGAGCTGTGCGTCCAGGTCTTCGAAGACCTCTCCCAGGCGGCGGCGAACCGCGACACCGAGGTCGTCGCCATCTACGGCGGCAAGGCGTACGAAGGCCAGATCGCCCAGCTCAAGTCGGGCGCGCAGATCGTCGTCGGCACGCCGGGCCGTCTGCTCGACCTCGCCGGCCAGCGACTCCTCAACCTCTCCAACGTGCGCGAGATGGTGCTCGACGAAGCAGACAAGATGCTCGACCTCGGCTTCCTCGCCGACATCGAGAAGCTGTTCGCGCAGACCCCGGCAACGCGCCACACCATGCTGTTCTCCGCGACCATGCCCGGCCCGATCGTCGCCCTGGCGCGCCGCTTCATGACGCGCCCCATCCACATTCGCGCGACCGACCCGGACGAGGGCCAGATCCAGGCGAACATCAAGCACCTGATCTACCGCGCCCACTCGCTCGACAAAGACGAGGTCGTCGCCCGCATCCTGCAGGCGGAGGGCCGCGGCAAGACCGTGGTGTTCACACGCACCAAGCGCGCGGCGGCCAAGCTGGTCGAGGAGCTCAACGACCGCGGCTTCAACGCCGCCGCCGTGCACGGCGACCTCAACCAGGAGCAGCGCGAGCGCGCGATGGCCGCGTTCAAGGCCGGCAAGAAGGACATCCTGATCGCCACGGACGTCGCGGCCCGCGGCATCGACGTCGACGACGTGACCCACGTCATCAACCACACCATCCCGGACGACGAGAAGACCTACCTGCACCGTGCGGGCCGCACGGGACGCGCCGGCAAGACCGGCATCGCCGTCACGTTCGTGGACTGGGAAGACCTGCACAAGTGGGCGCTCATCAACCGCGCCCTCGAGTTCGGCCAGCCGGAGCCGACGGAGACGTACTCGTCGTCGCCGCACCTGTACTCCGACCTGGACATCCCCGCCGGTTCCAAGGGCCGCCTGAAGGCGACGCCCGCGGTGAAGGCCGACGGCGCGCAGCGCTCGGGCGGACGCTCGGACGGTGGACGCTCGGAGGGCGGACAGCGCTCAGACGGCGGACGCTCCGAGGGCGGTCGCTCCGGCGGATCCGACGCTGCCGGCGACAGCCAGCGCAGCCGTCGCCGCACCCGCGGCGGACGCCCGAGCGGAGCAGGCTCGGCCGAGACCGCTCCCGCGACCGACGCACCGGCATCCGGAACCCACGACGGCGGAGGAGCAGAGCACCACGACGGCAACAGCGCACCGCGCCGCCGTCGTCGTCGCTCCCGCGGCGGAGCCCCGACGGCTCCCACCGCCTGACCCGCGCCAGGACCGATCGAGTCCGGACTTATTCACGCACCGCTCCGGCGTGTCGCGTGAATAGGTCCGGACTCGATTTCTTAGTACCAGTTGTAGCCGATCTCGTGGGTCCAGGCTCCGCAGGGTGAGCCGTAGCGGCCGCTGATGTAGCCCAGACCCCAGTTGATCTGCGTGCGGTAGTTGGTCATCCAGTCGCCGCCCGCCGACGACATCTTGCTCGCGGGAAGCGACTGCGGGATGCCGTACGCCCCGCTCGAGGTGTTGTACGCGTCGGTGCGCCAGCCGGACTCCTGGTTCCAGAGCCGGATGAGGCAGCCCATCTGGTCTCCACCCCAGCCGTACGACCCGAGCACACTGGACGCGTAGTTCTGCGCTCCGGCCGGGTCGACGTCGACACCGGGCGGCGGGGCGAAGCCGTCCGCCCCTCCGTCGCCCGCCGCCGCTGCGGCCGCTGCGGCCTGCGCTGCCGCCGCCTGCGCCGCCGCGACACCCTCCGCGTACTTCTGCTCCACCGACGCCTCGGTGTTCTTCAGCGCGGCGAGCTGCGCGTACAGGGTGGTGGCGTGCTGCTTCTGGTCGGCGAGCTGCGCATCCGCCGCCTGCTTGGCCGCCTTGGCGGCGTCGAGCGCCGTCTTGGCCTGCGTCGCCAGCCCGTCGCGGATGGTGCGCGCCTGGGCGGCCTGCTCGCTGAGGGATGCGGCGAGGTTCTTCTGCGCCGTGGCCTGCGCGAACAGGGTGCTCGCCTGGTCGGCCAGCTTGGAGACGGCACCGAGCTGGTAGAGCAGCTCCGACGACTTGACCGAGCTGTTCCCAGTGAGGAACAGCCGCAGAGAGACCTCCGCCCCTCCGGAGCGGGTGAGCTGCTCGGCGAGCTTGCCGCTCTGCGAGCGCAGGGATGCCGCCTTGGTGCTCGCCGCCGTCGCGGCCGTCCGCAGATCGTCGGCCTTCTGCGTCGCCGCCTGCAGGGCGGCCTCCGCCTGCCCGTACTCGCCCGCGCGCTTGATCGCGAGGTCGCCTGCGGCGTCCGCGGAGGTCTGCAGCGAGGCGAGCAGACCGTTGATGCGATCCACCTCCGCCTGACTGGCCGCGGCGTTGGCCTTCGCCGCCTGCACGTCGTCCCATGACGGATACGAGGTGTCCGCGATGGCAGGGGATGCTCCTCCCGCCGTCACGATGGCGGCGACCAGCACCGCGGCCGCTGCCGCTGCTGACCAGCTCCGTCGGCTCACGCCTGACCTCGTCTCCCGTGCTCGATCCTGGGCTCCGTGCTTCGAACCCCGACCCAGGCTAAGCAGAAAACCTCAGGACGCGTAGAAGGGCGCCGCGCCTGTCGCTTCTTCGATGATCCTGTCAACAACCTCAGGATCGGTCGTGTTCTCCCCCAGCCGGTTCGGTTTCCCGTCGCCGTGGTAGTCGCTCGACCCGGTCACGGCGAGCCCGAACTTCGCGGCCAGTTCGTGCAGTCTGGCCTTGCCGTCCTCGGTGTTCTCCCTGTGGTCGATCTCCAGGCCGAAGAGGCCGGCATCCACCAGGCGCGCGAGCCGCTGCTCCGGGATGACCCTGCCGCGCCCGCCCGTCGCCGGATGCGCGAGCACGGGGACGCCGCCGGCCTCGCGGATGAGACGCACCCCGGTCAGCGGCTCCGGAGCGTAGTGCGGCTGGTAGTAGCCGCCTCGCCAGTGCAGGATGCCCGCGAAGGCGGCGCTGCGGTCGCTGGCGAGCCCGCGGGCGACGAGGGCGTCCGCGATGTGCGGGCGTCCGACGGTCGCCCCCTCTGTGGCCTGGTCCATCACGTCGGCCCAGGTGATGTCGTAGTCCTCCGCGATGCGGTTGACCATCTCCTCCGCCCTGGTCAGCCGGCCCTCCCGGATGCGCGCCGTCTCCGCCACGAGCGCCGGGTTCTGCGGGTCGAAGAGGTAGCCGAGCATGTGCACGCTGGCGAACTCGATGCGCGTGCTGAGCTCCATGCCGGGGAGGACGGTGACGCCCACCTCGGCTCCGGCGGCCGCAGCATCCAGCCAGCCGGCTGTGGAGTCGTGGTCGGTGAGCGCGACCGTGCCGAGCCCGGCGACCGCTGCAGCCCGCACCAGCTCCGCCGGCGTCTCGGTGCCGTCGGAGACGGACGAGTGGGTGTGCAGGTCGATGGGACCACGGAAGCGTCGCACATCAGCCATGCACTCCATCCTAGGAGTGGAAGAATGGTCGGCATGTCCTCGCAGCAGCAGACCCAGCCGGCAACAGCAGCCCCCGCCCCGCGCGCCACCTCCAACCGGTCGACGACACCGGGTTCGGACGGCTTCAAGGAATACATCGGAAGCGGCTGGGCCGAGCGGGAGGAGACGCTGCCGGATGCGCGGGAGCAGGCGTCGTTCGCCGCGTCCCGCCGCGCGGCGATCTCCGAGCTCTACCGCGGCAAGCGCCTGATCATCCCGGCCGGGCGCCTCAAGCAGCGCTCGAACGACACCGACTACGCCTTCCGCGCCCACTCGGCGTTCGCGCACCTCACCGGCTGGGGCTCCGACTCCGAGCCGGGCAGCGTGCTCGTGCTGGAACCGACGGACGCCGGCCACGACGCGACGCTCTACTTCCGTGAGCGCGCCGGCCGCGACTCCGACGAGTTCTACGCAAACCCGGAGATCGGCGAGTTCTGGATCGGCCCGCGCCCGTCGCTCGCGCAGGTCGCCAGCGATCTCGCGCTCGCCACCCGCGGCATCGCCGACCTGGATGCGGTCGTCGACGCCACCGACGCAGACACCATCGTGCTGCGCGAGGCAGACTCCACCATCACCGACTCCGTGGATGCGCTCCGCCTGGTCCTCGCGGGAGACGACGCCTCAGCGCCCGGCTACGACCCGGAACAGCACGACGCGGACGACCAGCTGGCGCGCGACCTGTCCGAGCTGCGGCTCGTGAAGGACGCGTACGAGGTGGCCGAGCTGCGCTCCGCCATCGCGGCGACCGCGCGCGGCTTCGACGACGTGATCGGCGACCTGGAGCGCATCACCGCGCATCCCCGGGGCGAGCGCCTGGTCGAGGGCGTCTTCAACGGCCGTGCCCGCGCTGACGGGAACGCGGTGGGCTACGACACGATCGCCGCGAGCGGACCGCACGCGTGCATCCTGCACTGGACGCGCAACGACGGCCCCGTGGTCCCCGGCGACCTCATCCTGCTGGACGCCGGCGTGGAGGTCGACAGCTACTACACCGCGGACATCACGCGCACGTTCCCGATCGACGGCACCTTCACCGAGACGCAGCGCCTGGTCTACGAGACCGTGCGCGAGGCGGCGGACGCCGCGTTCGCGATCGTGCGTCCCGGCATCAAGTTCCGCGAGATCCACGCCACCGCGATGGCGGTCATCGCCCGCCGCACGGCGGAGTGGGGGCTGCTGCCGGTCACCGCTGAGGAGGCTCTGCAGGCCGACAACCAGCACCACCGCCGCTACATGGTGCACGGCACCAGCCACCACCTCGGACTGGATGTGCACGACTGCGCGCAGGCCCGCCGCGAACTCTACCTGGACGGCGTGCTCGAAGCGGGCATGACGTTCACCATCGAGCCCGGCCTGTACTTCCAGCCGGACGACCTCACGGTGCCGGAGGAGTTCCGCGGGATCGGCGTGCGCATCGAGGACAACATCCTGGTCACCGAAGACGGCGCGGAGAACCTCTCCATCGCCATCCCGCGCACGGCGGACGACGTGGAGGCGTGGGTGCAGCGACTGCGCTAGCGCGGTTCCTCCGGCGCGGGCGGCCCAGCCGGAGCGGGCGGCGCTGGCGGTGCCGGCGGCGGGTCGGACGGGTGCTCCGGCTGCGGGAACGCGGGCGGAGGGTCGGACGGATGCGGCGCCACCGGCGGGTCGGACGGGTGCGCGACGGGCGCCTCCCTGCCATCTCCGACGCCGCCCTGCATCAGGTTGCGGGCGCGGTTGACGAGGTCGGAGTCGACGAGCACCGAGTAGCTGGTCGCGATCACCTGCATCACCGAGGTGTAGTCGCGGCGGCGCCGGTTGATGGCGTACGAGACCACGCCGAACAGCATCCCGAACCCGGCGCCGATGAGCACGGCGGCGAGCACGAAGGCTAGGCTGACCTGCGGCGAGAAGATGACCAGCAGCAGGCCGAAGAAGATTCCGAGCCACGCACCGGATGCCGCACCGGCGACCGCGACACGCCCCCAGGTCAGCTTCCCCGTCACGCGCTCGACGCTCTTGAGGTCGCTTCCGACGATCGAGACCTTGTCGACGGGGAAGTCCGCGCGCGCCAGCACATCCACCGCCTGCTGCGCTTCCGGGTAGGTCTCGTAGGTGGCGACGACCTCTCCGCGCGGGAGCGTGGGGAACATGACACGGTTGCGTCCGCCAAGCGGACTCTGGCTGCTCATCGCTCCATTCTTCCATCCGCAGCGACCTGACGGCCGGAGGGCTTAAGTTATTACATGTGAGTGCCACCAGAGTCTTCGTCGCCCGTTTGGCAGGGTGCACCGTTTTCGACCCGGTCGGCGACCGGGTCGGCAAGGTGCGCGACGTCCTGGTGGTCTACCGAAAAAGCGATCCGCCGCGCGTCGTCGGGTTGATCGTCGAGATCCCTGGCAAGCGGCGGGTGTTCGTCTCCATCGGCCGGGTGACCAGCATCGGCAGCGGCCAGATCATCACGACCGGCCTCATCAACGTGCGCAGATTCGAGCAGCGCGGCGGCGAGGTGCGCGTGATCGCAGAGATGCTCGGCCGCAAGGTGCTGTTCGCCGACGGCACGGGCGAGGCGACCATCGAGGACGTGGCGATCGAGGAGTCCGCGACGGGAGAGTGGGCGATCAGCCAGCTCTTCGTGCGCCGCCCGAAGTCCGGATCGTCCCCGTTCGGCAAGGGCCCGACCACGTTCGTCGCCTGGAACGAGGTGCGCGAGAAGCAGGCGCGCGGCGAGGCGCAGTCCGCCGAGCAGCTGATCGCCACGTACTCCGAGCTGAAGCCGGCCGACCTCGCGAACACCCTGCTCGACCTCCCACCGCTCCGGATGCTCGAGGTCGCGGAAGAGCTGCCGGACGACCGTCTCGCCGACGTGCTCGAGGAGATGCCGGAGTCCGAGCAGGTGCAGATCCTCGCCAAGCTCGACGACGACCGCGCGGCGGACGTGCTCGACCAGATGGAGCCGGACGACGCCGCCGACCTCATCGCCCAGCTGTCCGACGAGCGCGGGGAGCACCTGCTCGAACTGATGCAGCCCGAGGAGGCGGAGGACGTGCGCATGCTGCTCAGCTATGCGCCGGACACCGCGGGCGGTCTGATGACGACCGAGCCGATCATCGTCTCCGCCGACGCCACCGTCGCGGAAGGGCTCGCGCTGATCAGGAGGCACGAGCTCGCCCCGGCGCTCGGTGCAGCGGTGTGCGTGACACTGCCGCCATACGAGGCCCCGACCGGGCGCTTCCTCGGCGTCGTGCACTTCCAGCGGATGCTCCGCTACCCGCCGCACGTGCGCCTGGGCACCCTGCTCGACCCGAGCCTGGAGCCCGTGACGGCGAACACCTCCGCCGCAGAGGTGTCGCGCATCCTGGCCAGCTACAACCTGGTGTCCGTTCCCGTCGTGGACGACAACCACCGACTGGTCGGGGTGGTGACCATTGACGACATCCTCGACTACCTGCTGCCAGACGACTGGCGAAGTCGCGACGAAGACGAGCCCGTGAAACGCGCGCCCGTCTCCGATCAGACCGGCAGTATCCGCATTGTGAACGGAAGGAGGGGCGGCAATGGCACGAGGTAAGCAGGACACCCGCCTGGATGCGCCCAAGGGCCTCCGCACCACCGTCATCCCCCGCCGCGGCCAGACCGTCGACAACAACGACAGGTTCGGCCGGTTCACCGAGTGGATCGCCCGCGCGATGGGCACACCCTGGTTCATCCTGGGCCTCACCGTCTTCGTCGTGTTCTGGATGGCGTGGAACACCCTCGCCCCCGTCGCCTGGCGGTTCGACTCGATCGCGCTCGGCTTCATCGCGCTGACCCTGGTGCTGTCGTTGCAGGCGTCGTACGCCGCCCCGCTCATCCTGCTCGCCCAGAACAGGCAGGACGACCGCGACCGCGTGCAGATCGAGCAGGACAGGCAGCGCGCGGAGCGAAACCTGGCGGACACGGAGTACCTGGCGCGCGAGGTCGTCGCCCTGCGGCTGGCGATCAAGGACATCGCGACCAAGGACTTCATCCGCGCCGAGCTGCGCGCCCTCCTCGACGACCTGGACAGGCGCGAGGACGACGGCAGGGACGGCGACGGGGCGCAGGCGCGTGGCTGAGCTGGCCGACACGGTCATGCACGCCCTCGCCGGTGTGCTCGACCCGGAGATCCGCAAGCCCATCACCGAGCTGGACATGGTGGGCGGCGTCGCCGTCGACCCGTCCGGGCACGCGACGGTGGGCGTCAAGCTGACGATCGTCGGCTGCCCGGCCGCCGACACGATCGAACGGGATGTGCGCACCGCCACCGCGAGCGTGCCCGGCGTCACCGCCGTCACGGTCGACGTGACGGTGATGTCGAAGGAGGAGCGCAGGGCGCTCACCGAGAAGCTGCGCGGAGGCCGCGCATCCCGGGCCCAGCAGTTCGGGCCGGACTCGCTCACCCGCGTCTACGCGGTGACCAGCGGAAAGGGCGGCGTCGGCAAGTCGACCGTCACCGCCAACCTCGCCGTCGCCCTCGCGGAGCGCGGCCTGCGGGTCGGGATCGTGGATGCGGACGTGCACGGCTTCTCGATCCCCGGCATTCTGGGCCTTACAGACGCCGAGGGCGTGGCACAGCGCCCGACCCGCGTGGACGACATGATCCTGCCTCCCGTCGCCTACGGCGTGAAGGTGGTGTCGATCGGGATGTTCGTGGACTCGCCGTCGGCCGCCGTCGCCTGGCGCGGCCCGATGCTGCACCGCACCATCCAGCAGTTCCTCGGCGACGTCTTCTTCGGCGATCTCGACGTGCTCCTGCTCGACCTGCCGCCCGGTACGGGCGACGTGGCGATCTCGGTGGGGCAGCTGCTGCCGAACGCCGAGGTGATCGTGGTGACCACCCCGCAGCCCGCGGCCGCCGACGTCGCTGAGCGCAGTGGCGTACTCGCCCGTCAGACCGGCCAGAAGGTCATCGGCGTCATCGAGAACATGGCGGGGCTCCCTCAGCCGGACGGCACCGTGCTCGACCTGTTCGGCAGCGGCGGCGGGGCCGAGGTCGCGCGCCGCCTCTCTGCCGGACAGGACGAGGAGGTGCCGCTGCTCGCGTCGGTGCCGCTGAGCATCCCGTTGCGAGCGGGTGGAGACACGGGCGCGCCGATCGTGGTCACCGACCCCGCCGATGCCGCAGCCGTGGCCATCCGGTCGGTGGCGGACAGGCTCGCCACCCGGGCGCGCGGGCTCTCCGGGCGGAAACTCGGGATCTCGGTGGTCTGACCGTCAGCTCTCGGTCGGCTCGACGATCCGCGCCAGCAGCTCGATCAGCAGACGTTCGGTGAGCGGCCGGGGCAGCGCCCCGATCAGCGCGAGGAACGGCGCCAGCTCGTCCGGCAGCGTGGCTCCTGACGCGTCGTCGCTCGCGCCGGCGAGCCCGATCGCCTGCAGCACGCCCCACGCCGTCTCCGCGTCGAGCGGGCCGTCCGCGAGGCCCGGCGGGAGCGCCCCCAGGATCGCGGACGGGTCGACCGCCGGCACCCCGCGCACCTCGTCGGCGGAGGCGCGCAGCGCAGCCTCGAGCTCGTCCACGCGCTCCTCGGTCACCGGGGTGATCGTGAGGTGCGTGGTGTGCGGCAGCCGCGTTCCGTCCGGCTGAACCAGACCGGGCTGCAGCTGCAGGTGCCAGCCGCGGCGCCCCGCCCTGTCCGCCCAGTGGTGCGGGTCGACGCGGCGCTCGGGAGGAACGGACTCGTCGGTGGCGACCGCGAGCAGCGGCCCGACAGGGTCCCCCACGATCCGCAGGCCGTCGATGTCGCCGATGATGTCGGCCAGCGCGCGCGTCGCCCGGCGGCAGGACTCGGCCAGCTCGGCGAAGCCGCGCGCGCCGAGCGCCTGCACGATCGCCCAGGACGCCGCGAGGGCTCCGGCCGACTTGGAGCCGAGCATCGTCGGGTTGACCACCGGATAGCCCGGCCAGCCCGTGGTCGCGAAGTACTGCATCCTCTGCCGGTCGCGGCCGCGCTGCAGCAGCACGCTCGCGCCCTTCGGTGCGTAGCCGAACTTGTGCAGGTCGGCGGAGATGCTGGTGACGCCGGGAACGCGGAAATCCCAGAGCGGCAGCGGAGTGCCGTCGGCGTTCCGCCAGAACGGCAGGATCCAGCCGCCGATGCAGGCATCCACGTGCAGAGCGATGCCGGCGTCCGCGCAGGCGGCGGCGACGGCCTCGACGGGGTCGAGCGCCGCGAGCGGGTATCCGGGCGCGGAGACGACGACCAGGGCCACGTCGGCCCCGAGCCTGCCGACGATCGCGTCCGCGTCGACCACACCCGTCTCCGGATGCACGGAGACGAGCTCCAGGTCCACGTCGAAGTAGTGCGCCGCCTTCTGGAACGCAGCGTGCACCGTCACGGGAGCGACCATCCGCGCCCGGCCGGTGCCTCCCGCCGCCCGCCAGACGTCGCGCGCGGTCTTCACGGCGAGCAGGCACGACTCCGTGCCGCCCGACGTCACCGAGCCGACCACGTCGTCCGCGCCGTGCAGCAGTTCGCGGGCGAAGCCGAGCACCTCGCGCTCCATCACGGCCACCGAGGTGAACGTGGTGGGGTCGAGCCCGTTCACGGGCTGCACCAGGCGCATCGCCTGCGCGGCCAGCTCGTCCACCTCGGCGAGACCCGAGTCGTAGACGTAGCTCAGCACGCGACCGCCGTGCGTCGGGGCGTCCGCCGCCCGGAGCGCGGCGAGCCGCCCCAGGATCGCCGCAGAGTCAAACGCGACCATCAATGTCCTCCTTGCGCAGGCCGTACCGGGAGAGCGGGATGAGGCTGAGCGCCACGATCGCCGCGGGAACGATGCTGAAACCGATCACGATGCCGACGACAGCACTCGCCGGCTGCCCAGCGGCGATCGCCGTGGACTCCGTCATCGACCGGGTGACGTAGCCGGTGAGCGCCAGGATGATCGTCAGCACGGTCGCGCCGAGCGCCATCCCGGTGGTCTCCCCCGCCGTCCACATCCCGCCGAACGTCCCGGCCCGCCCCGGTCCGTTACGGGTGGCGTCGTGCGAGATCACGTCGGGCAGCATCGCCATCGGCAGTGACTGCATCCCGGCGTACCCTGCGCCGACCAGCGCGACCGGCGCATACACCCAGGCACCAGGGAACCAGACGAGCAGCAGCATCGACAGCGCGGCGACCCCGAACAGGATGCTCGCCGCCGCGAACCCGCGCTCCTTGCCGATCCTCCGGGAGATCACGCCCCACAGCGGAGTCACGATCAGCGCTGGACCGATCAGCGCGACGAACAGGAACGTCACGGCGTCCTCCGAGTGCAGCACCCAGGTCGCCACGTAGTTGGCCCCGGCGAGCATCAGCCCGGTGGCGAGCCCCTGCAGCAGGAAGGTCAGCAGCAGCGCCCGGAACGGCTGGCTGTCGCGGAGCGCCGCCACCCCGGCCGCGTAGTTCGTGCGCAGCGTCGTGAGCACGCCCACCGTCGGCGGGACGACGGTGGATGCCGGCCGGCGCGGTGCGACGAACGCCGACACGAGCATCCCGGCCCCGATCACCACACCGGCGACGAGCGCCATCAGGAAGTAGCCGGCGAACTGGTTGTCGCCGCCGAGCGACCGCAAGGCAGGGCCACCCGCGCCGAACAGCAGGATCGCGAAGGTGAGCACCACGACGCGCCAGGTCAGCAGCCTGGTGCGCTGATCGTAGCCGGAGGCGAGTTCAGCGGGCAGCGCGATATACGGCACCTGGAACAGGCTGAACGCCGTCGCCGTCAGCAGGAACGCCACGAACACCCACACGGCCGCGAGCGGCTCGGGCGTCCCGACCGGCACGGCGAAGGTGAGCAGGAAGAGCACGGGGAGGGTGACCGCGCCCAGGATCATCATCGGGCGGCGAGACCCGCCGACGGCGAGCATCCGGTCGGAGCGGGCGCCGATCACCGGGTCGATGATCACATCCCACACCTTGGCCAGCGTCACGACGAGGCCGGCGACGATCGCGGCGACGCCGAGCGTGTCCGTCAGGTAGTAGACGAGCACCAGCCCCGGCAGGGTGGAGAAGCCGCCCGTGCCGAGCGAGCCGACGGCGTAGCGCGTGACCGTCGCGCGTGCGACCGTCTGCTCCGTTGCGATCATTCCCGCATCGTATTGGATGCGGGGGCCTCCCCGGAGGATTCAGCGCTGCGGGCTTCCGCTCAGGTGGATTCGGTGTCGAACGGCGGGACCGCGCCGGCCTCCAGCTTGCGCTTGCGCTGCGCGTACGCCGACTCGGTCACCGGCTTGATGCTGCTCTCCGTGACCGTCGACGTGGCGGCCGGATCGTCGAGCAGCGCCTCGCGGATGATGCGGCGCGGGTCGTACTGGCGCGGGTCCAGCTTCTTCCAGTCGACCTCGTCGAACTCCGGGCCCATCTCGTCGCGCATCCTGGTCTTGGCGCCGTTCGCGAAATCGCGCAGCGACCTGGTGAACTTACCGAGCTTGGCCGCGTAGGTGGGAAGGCGTTCCGGTCCGAGCAAGAAGGCAGCGATCACCGCCACGATGAGCAACTTGTCGAAAGTCAGACCGAACACAGGAGCAAGGGTATCGCGGTCGCGCCTGCGGTGTTGCTGTGCGTCCTGGCCGTATCCTGGACCGGAGAGCATCGGGAGCACTGTGTCTGACAAAGATTCGAATTGGAAGTTCGCCGACGACGTCATCGTCGAGAGCGAGGTGATCGCGCGCGCCAGGCAGCAGTCGCTCGAACTGGGCATCGAGCCGATCGCGCCGAGCATCGGTGCGCAGGCCGCTGTCGTCGTCGCCGCGACGGCGGCGGAGAGCATCGTCGAGATCGGCACGGGCGTCGGCGTCTCCGGCCTGTGGCTTCTCGCAGGCGGCACGGAGGCGCAGCTCACCTCGATCGACTCCGAGGTCGACCACCAGCAGCACGCCCGCGGGTTCTTCACCGAGGCGGGCATCGCCTCCAACCGGGTGCGGCTGATCACCGGCAGGGCACTGGATGTGCTCCCGCGCATGAACGAGAACTCCTACGACATCGTCTTCGTCGACGCCGACCCCGGCTCGGTCATCGAGTACGTCGAGCACGGCCTCCGCCTCGCCCGCCCCGGTGGAACGGTGCTCGTGGCGCACGCGCTCTGGAAGGGCCGCGTCTCCGACCCCGCGGCGCGGGACGACGTCGCGACCGGCTTCCGCACCCTCATCACGGAGACCGCGGGCTCCGGCGCCGTGATCGCCGCGCTCTCCCCCGCGGGAGACGGCCTGCTGCAGCTCACCAAGCTGACGCCGTAACCGACGACTTAACGGCGGAACGGGCCCCGTGGGGCCCGTTCCTCGGGTACTCGTTCGTGTGCGCTAGGAGGTCGTCACGACGCTCGCGAGAGCATCGTGAAGTTCTTTGGCTTCCGCGTCGTTGACGGAGACGACGAGCCGTCCCCCACCTTCGAGCGGCACCCGCACGATGATGAGCCGACCCTCCTTCACAGCCTCCATTGGCCCGTCCCCGGTCCTCGGCTTCATGGCCGCCATGCAGCTCCCCTTTCGTGGATGTATGTCTATTATCTGTCATCGGAGCGGACGGGCGGAAATCGAATCCACCCGCGTTCGGGGCTGACCGCCGATCACGGGGGCGACCAGTCGGCTCCGTCGACACCCCAGGCGATCGCGAGCCAGCCCACCTGCAGCGCCAGGAAGAGCAGCACCAGCCCCACCCGGTACACCCTGCTGCGCGGCAGCGCCATCGCGCCGAGCAGCGGGAACAGCGGCATCAGCAGCCGGAACGTGCTCGACTGCGGGAAGAACACGGCAAGCAGATACAGCGCGTACGCCACGATCCAGAACCGCAGATCGACGCCGAGCCTGCGCACACCGGGCGAGAACAGCGTGATCGCGAAGAGGGCCAGCACGATCACGAGCACCACGATGCCGAGCCAGCCCGGCAGCCCGAGCATGGCGTTCGACCACCAGTACGCGCCCTGGAACCACGAGGCGAACGGCACCAGGTGCGTGTATCCGATGTATGGAGAGCGCCAGGCCAGCTCGGTGTCCGTGTACGCCGTGAGCGACCCGGTCGCCGCTGCGGCGATGGCGGGCCACGCCAGCCCGGCCAGCCCGCTGAACACCGTCAGCGACAGGCTCAGGATGCGGTCGCGCACCGGGAACGGGTCGCGGCGGCGCACCACCCAGCGATAGATCACGTGCATCCCGAGTGCCAGCGCGAATGCCAGTCCGCTCGGACGGGTGAACGCCATGACCGTGACCACGGGGAACAGCCAGCCGTACCGCCGCTCGACGAGCAGCAGCAGGGCGGTGGCGAGCAGCAGCAGGTACAGCGACTCCGCGTACGCCAGCTGGAACAGCGGTGAGACCGGAGAGACGCAGAATAGCACCACCGCGAACAGGCTGGTCGACGCGGACAGGCCGACCCGCAGCATCAGCCGGTTGAAAACGAGCGCCGCCCCTGCCCCGCAGAGCACCGAGACCGTGACGGCGGCGGGGGCCCACGGCATCCTGGTCAGGAACATGACGACGTTCACGAGGCCGGGGTATCCAGGCATGAACGCCCACGCGTTCTCGGTGACGTGGATGCCGTCGACCGTCGGCAGGGACGACGGGTAGCCGGATACGGCGACGATGTTGTACCAGAGCCCGTCCCAGATCGTCGCGAACGAGAAGTAGTCCGGGTGCGCTCCCGTCCAGGGGTTCTTGCCCTGCACGCTTGCGAAGATCAGCAGGAAGACGGTGGAGACGACCCTGCTCGCCGCGTACACGGCCAGCACCCGCACCCACCAGCGCGCCCAGGTGCGCTGGAGGCCGCCCGCCGCCGGCGGCGCCTCGACGTCAGCGGCGGGAAGCACCGGTCAGCCAGGCGCGGAGTCCCGCCTCGACGGCGGTGATCTGGTCGACCGCGACGCGCTCGTCGTCTGCGTGCGCCTTCAGCGGGTCGCCGGGGCCGTAGTTGACAGCCGGGATGCCCATCGCGCTGAACCGCGCCACGTCCGTCCAGCCATACTTCGGCTTGGCCGTTCCGCCGACCGCGGCGAGGAACTCCTGCGCGAGCGGCGCATCCAGTCCGGGGCGGGCGCCGTCCGCACGGTCGACGACGGTGATCTCGTAGTCGCCGAACAGCTCGTGCATGTGCGCGACGGCTTCCTCGGAGGTGCGGGACGGCGCGAACCGGTAGTTGATGTGCACCATGCACTCGTCCGGGATGATGTTGCCGGCGACGCCACCGGTGATGCCGACCGCGTTCAGGCCCTCGCGGTAGACGAGCCCGTCGACCTCGACCTCGCGCGCCGTGTACGCCGCCAGGGTGTCCAGGATGGGCGTGGCCTTATGGATGGCGTTGTCGCCGATCCAGCCGCGGGCCGAGTGCGCCCGCAGTCCGTACGTGCGCACCTCGACGCGCAGGTTGCCGTTGCAGCCGCCCTCGACGACGCCGTTGCTCGGCTCGCCCAGGATGGCGAAGTCGCCCCGGAACAGGTCGGGCCGGTTGCGGGCGAGGCGGCCGAGGCCGTTGAGGTCGGCGGAGACCTCCTCGTGGTCGTACCACATCCAGGTGATGTCGATGGCCGGGTCGGTGAGCTCGGCGGCGAGCTTCAGCTGCACGGCGGTGCCGGACTTCATGTCCACCGTGCCGCGGCCCCAGAGGTACTGGATGCCGTCCGCGGTCTCGAAGCGGGTGGGCAGGTTGTCGTTCAGCGGCACGGTGTCGATGTGACCGGCGATGACGGCGCGGCGCTCCCTGCCGAGATCGGTGCGCGCGACGACGGTGTCGCCGTCGCGGATGATCTCCAAATGATCGAGGCCGCTGAGCGCCTCCACGATCGCGTCGGCCAGTTCCTTCTCGTTGCCCGACACCGATTCGATGTCGCAGATCTGGCGGGTGATGTCGATGGACGAGGCGCTGAGGTCGAGAGGCACCCTACTAATCTAGAGCCATGCCCTCCGACGTTTCCTCCGAATCCGCCGCGCCAGCATCCCCCCGCACCGCCTGGGGCTACGGCCTCGCGACCGTCGCAGGCGACGGCACCGTGCTCGACACCTGGTTCCCCGAGCCGCGGCTGGGTTCCCTGCCCGCCGGGCGCGACCGCTGGATCGCTCCGGCCGAGTTCGAGGCGCTGGCCGTCGAAGACGCCCGCCGCAACGTGCGCGTCGACATCGTGACGGTCGAGATCGACCTGGATGCCGCTCCGGCCTCCACCCCGGATGCGTACCTCCGCCTCCACCTGCTCTCGCACCTGCTCGCCGCCCCGAACACGGTGAACCTCGACGGCGTCTTCAGCCACCTGCCGATCGTGGCGTGGACCAACGCGGGCCCCGTGCATCCCGCCGACTACTCCCGGCTGCGCCCGCAGCTGCAGCGGGCGGGCATCCAGGTGACCGGCATCGACAAGTTCCCGCGCCTGCTCGACTACGTGACGCCCGACCGCGTGCGCATCGCCGACGCCTCCCGCGTGCGGCTCGGCGCGCACCTCGCCCCCGGCACGACGGTGATGCACGAGGGCTTCGTCAACTTCAACGCCGGCACGCTCGGCACCTCGATGGTCGAGGGCCGCATCTCGCAGGGCGTCGTGGTCGGCGACGGCTCCGACATCGGCGGCGGCGCATCCATCATGGGAACGCTCAGCGGCGGAGGCACCCAGCGGGTCGCCATCGGAGAGCGGGCGCTGCTCGGCGCGAACTCGGGCATCGGCATCTCGATCGGCGACGACAGCGTCGTCGAGGCCGGGCTGTACGTGACCGCGGGCACCAAGGTCGTGCTCGTCGGAGACGCGCCCACGGCCGACGGCGCACCCCGCACCGTCAAGGCCGTCGAGCTGTCCGGCGTGCCCGGCCTGCTCTTCCGCCGCAACTCGCTCACGGGCGCCGTCGAGGTCCTCCGCCGCGCAGGCGGCGGCGTCGAGCTCAACGCCGCCCTGCACGCGTAGGCCGGGCCGCGTCCGCCACCGCGCCGCCAGCACACCGCTCCACCGGAGAACTGCCCGAGATGCGGCCGAAAGTCCGTCCAAACGGAGTTCCCGGCGGCGTGTCTCCCCGAGGTTCCGTTTTTGTGGTTCGCGCGGAGGTTCGGGCCGACGCGCCGCGGATTCCTCCGTTGGTGCGGAGATCCGGGGCCGGAGGACCGGGATCTCCGCTCGAACGGATGCGGAGGCGTCAGACCATCGTGAGGACGGAGGCAGGGTCGGAGACGATCCGGCCGATGTCCGCGAGGAAACGGGCGGCCTGCTCGCCGTCCACCAGGCGGTGGTCGAACGAGAGCGCGAGCGTCAGCACGTCGCGCAGCGCGACCTCGCCGCGGAACTCCCACGGCTGCCGACGTACGGCGCCGACCGCGAGGATCGCGGCCTCGCCCGGCGTCAGGATGGGCGTGCCGGCGTCGATCCCGAACACTCCCACGTTCGTGATCGTGATCGTCCCGCCCGTCATGCTCTCCGGCGCGGTGCGTCCTGCCCGCGCGGTCTCCGCCAGGCTTCGGATGCTCGCGGCCAGGTCGCCGAGGCCGAGCGCGTCAGCATCCCGCACCGTCGGCACGACCAGCCCGCGCGGCGTCGCGGCCGCGATCCCGAGGTTGACGTAGCCGAACTGCACGATCTCCTGCGCCGGGTCGTCCCAGCGCGCGTTGACCTCCGGCGTGCGGCGGACGGCGATGCAGAGCGCCTTCGCGATGACGGTGAGGAGGCCTGGGCGGCGCTCCGGGCTCTCGGCGGCCGCCCGCAGTCGTTCGACCAACTCCATCGTCGGCGTGGCGTCGACGGTGAGGAAGACGGTCGCCTGCGGAGCGGTGAACGCACTGCGCACCATCGCCTCGGCCGTCGCCTTGCGCACCCCCTTGATCGGGATGCGCGTCTCGCGGCCCGTGGACGTTGCCGCGGAGGCGGCAGTGGTCGCACCCGTCGAGGCGGCGCCGGTCGCAGCCTCCAGGAACGCCTCGAGATCGTGCCGCGTGACCAGCCCGCGCTCGCCGGTTCCCGCGATGCTCGCGAGGTCGACCCCGTGCTCACGCGCGAGCTTCCGCACGGGAGGCGTGCTGCGCGGCCGGTCGGCGGTAGGTGCAGCGCTGGGCACGTCGGACGGCGCCGTCACCCGCGCATCCGGAACCGTCGTCGCCCCCGCCGCGAACGCCGCCACCCGGGCACGGCGTTGCGGTCGCGCCGTCGACTCGGCCTTCGCGCCGTAGCCGACCAGGTTGGGCTCCGGGGCGTCCACGACGGCGGGCTCCTGCGCGTCCCGAGTCGGCGCATCCGGTGCGGGCTCCTCCGGGCCGCCCACCTCGAACGCCACGATCCGCTCCCCCACCGACACCGTCACGCCCGGCTCCACGAACAGCTGCGACACGCGGCCCTCGTACGGCGCAGGCAGCTCGACCAGCGCCTTCGCGGTCTCCACCTCGGCGATGATCTGGTTCAGCTGCACCGTGTCCCCCACCGCGACCCGCCAGCTCACCAGCTCGGACTCCGTCAGCCCCTCGCCGAGATCCGGGAGGGCGAACTCCTTGACGGTCACAGTTCCTCCACCCCGCTCAGCGAGTTCGGGCGGTCCAGCGCGCGGTCCACGCCGTCCAGGATGCGGTCGAGGTCGGGCAGGTGCGCCCCCTCCAGCTTCGCGGCCGGGTACGGGATGTCGTGGCCGGTGACGCGCACCGGCGCGTGCTCCAGATGGTAGAAGCAGCGCTCGGTGATGGACGCGGCGATCTCCGCCCCCATCCCGCCGGACAGCGCGGCCTCGTGCGAGATCACCAGGCGGCCGGTCTTCCGCACGGAGGCGGCGACGGTGTCGACGTCGAGCGGCGAGAGGCAGCGCAGGTCGATCACCTCGATGGAGACGCCGTCGTCGGCGGCAGCGGCGGCCGCATCCCTGGCGGTCTGCACCAGGCCACCGTAGGTCACGAGGGTCACATCGCTTCCGGGGACGACCACGCGCGCCGTGCCCATCGGCCGGGCGTCGGCGAGTGGGGCGTCCTCATCCACCTCGCCTTTCACGTGGTAGCGGCGCTTCGGCTCAAAATACAGCACGGGGTCGTCGGAGGCGATGGCCTGCCGGATGAGCGTGTACGCGTCCTCCGGACCGGACGGGCTGACCACCCGCAGCCCCGCCGCGTGCGCGAAGTAGGCCTCCGGAGAGTCGGAGTGGTGCTCGGCAGCGCCGATCCCGCCCGCGAACGGCACCCGGATGGTGATCGGCATCCGCACGGCGCCGGCCGTCCGGTAGTGCATCCTCGCCACCTGGCTCACGATCTGGTCGAACGCCGGGTAGATGAACCCGTCGAACTGGATCTCCACCACCGGACGGTACCCGCGGTACGCCATACCCACCGCCGTGCCCAGGATGCCGGACTCGGCGAGCGGGGAATCCATCACCCTGCGCGGGCCGAACTCGGTCTGCAGGCCGTCCGTCACCCGGTAGACGCCGCCGAGGGTGCCGATGTCCTCGCCCATCAGCACCACGTGGTCATCGTCCGCCAGCGCGTGGCGGAGCCCGGCGTTGATGGCCTTCGCCATGGTCAGCGTCGTCATCGCGAGTCACCTCCGACGAAGGTTCTGAGGTAGCGGGAGTAGTGGTCGCGCTCGCGGGCGATCCCGGTGTGCGCTTCGGCGTACACGTTGTCGAACACGGTCATCGGGTCGGGATCCGGCAGGGAGACGCATCCGGCGCGCAGCTCGGCGGCGACGGCGTCGGCCTTCGCGGCGACCTGCTCCTCGCGGGCGGCGTCCAGCGCGCCGCTGCGGCTGAGGTATGCGCCGACGCGAGCGATCGGGTCCTTCACCTTCCACTGCTCGAGCTCGGAGGGGTCGCGGTAGCGCGTGGGGTCGTCTGCAGTGGTGTGCGGGCCCATCCGGTATGTGACCGCCTCGATGAAGGTCGGGCCGCCTCCCGACCGCGCCCGTTCGAGCGCAGAGCGCATCACCGCGAGCACGGCGAGCACGTCGTTGCCGTCCACCCGCACACTCGGGATGCCGAACCCGGGAGCGCGTTCGGCGATCGGCCGCTGCGCTTGCAGCGCGACGGGCTCGGAGATCGCGTACTGGTTGTTCTGGCAGAAGAAGATGACGGGGGCGGCATAGGTCGCGGCGAAGATCATCGCCTCGTTCACGTCGCCCTCGCTGGTGGCGCCGTCGCCGAAGTATGCGACGGCGACCGCGTCGGTGCCGTCGGCCTGGATGCCGAGCGCGTATCCGGTGGCGTGCAGCGTCTGCGCGCCGATGATGACCTGCGGGGTGGCCATGTTGATGTCGTACGGGTTCCAGCCGGACTGCGCCGTGCCGCGCCAGACCCTGACCAGGTCGGTGAGCTGGGCGCCGCGGCAGTACGCGACGCCGTTCTCGCGGTAGCTGGAGAAGACGAAGTCGTCGGAGCGGAGGGCGCGGCCGGAGCCGATCTGGGCGGCCTCCTGGCCGAGCAGCGGCGGCCAGAGTCCCAGCTCGCCCTGACGCTGCAGCGCGGTCGCCTCGGTGTCGATGCGGCGGATGACGACCATGTCCTCGTAGAAGGAGAGGAGCTGCTCGTCGCCGATGTCGGAGATCCAGGCGTCGTACCTGTCGTCGCTCAACCGCATCCCGTCGGGAGTCAGGAGCTGCACGGTGTCGATGCCGCCGAGCCGCAGCTCGCCGAGGTGCACATCGTCCATCCGGCCGTCGTCGTCGGACATCCGGATGTCAGGCTGATTGTCGATCGTCACGGTTCACGCAACCTTCACTCTCGCGCCCGGCCCTCACGCTTGTGGCGCTGTGGACCGGCTTCCGGCGTCCTTGCCGGAATTACCCGGAACGTTACGCTTTCGGATCACCACGCACAACCATCGGCGTGTCGACCGTGCAACCTGCACTATTCGGCCGTGTCGCCGCGTGCTAGCTTTCACACTATGCGCACTATCGACAGCACCGACCGACGCATCCTCGTGGCCCTCACGGAGGACCCCCGATCGTCCAACGTGACGCTCGCCGACCGCCTCGGCCTGAGCCGCAACACGGTGCAGTCGCGAGTGGCGGAGCTGGAGCGGTCCGGGGTGTTCCTGTCGTTCGATCGCCGGATCAGCGCCAACGCCGCCGGTTACCCGCTGGCCGCGTTCGTGACGGTGCACGTGCACCAGCAGAAGCTCGCGACGATCGTGGAGCAGCTGGCGACCATCCCGGAGATCGTGTCTGCGCACGGGCTCTCCGGCCCGTCCGACCTGCTCGTGCGCGTCGTCTGCACGGACGCGGAAGACCTGTTCCGGATCACCGGCGCCATCCAGGCCGCCGAGGGCGTCGAACGCGCAGAGACCGCGCTCGACATGGGCGAGCTCATCGCCTACCGCCTGCATCCCCTGCTCGCCAGAGACGCCGCGCGCTGACCGCAGCTATCGGCGGGGACGACGAAGGCCGCCCCGACGGAGTCGGGACGGCCTTCGTGGAAACGGGACTACTCGCCTTCGGCGGGAGCCGTGGGGCCCTCGCTGGCGGCGTCGCGGCCGTGGGTGTCCGCGTCGTCGGCCTCGGCGAGCACCGGGGCGAGCGACAGCTTGCCGCGGTCGTCGATCTTGGTGATCTCCACCAGGATCTTCTGGCCGACGCCGAGCACGTCTTCGACGTTCTCGACACGCTTGCCACCGGCGAGCTTGCGCACCTCGGAGATGTGCAGCAGGCCGTCCTTGCCCGGGAGCAGCGAGACGAACGCACCGAACGCGGCGATCTTGACGACGGTTCCGAGGAACTGCTCGCCGACCTCCGGGTTGGTGGGGTTCGCGATCGCGTTCACCTGGGCGCGGGCTGCCTCGGCCGACGGGCCGTCGACGGCGCCGATGTAGACGGTGCCGTCCTCCTCGATGGAGATGTCGGCGCCGGTCTCGTCCTGGATGGCGTTGATCGTCTTGCCCTTCGGGCCGATCAGCTCACCGATCTTGTCGACGGGGATCTGGACCGAGATCACGCGGGGCGCGGTCGGGGCCATCTCGTCCGGCTGGTCGATGGCGGCGTTCAGCACGCTGAGGATGGTCGTCCGAGCATCCTTCGCCTGCTTCAGCGCACCGGCCAGAACGGCGGAGGGGATGCCGTCGAGCTTGGTGTCGAGCTGGATCGCCGTGACGAACTCGCTCGTGCCGGCGACCTTGAAGTCCATGTCGCCGAGCGCGTCCTCCGCACCGAGGATGTCGGTGAGGGCCGCGTAACGGGTCTCACCGTCGACGGTGTCGGAGATGAGGCCCATCGCGATGCCGGCGACCGGGGCGCGCAGCGGCACACCGGCGTTCAGCAGGGACAGGGTGGATGCGCAGACGGAGCCCATCGACGTCGAGCCGTTGGAGCCGAGAGCCTCGGACACCTGGCGGATCGCATACGGGAACTCGTCGCGGCTCGGCAGCACCGGCACGAGGGCGCGCTCGGCGAGGAAGCCGTGCCCGATCTCGCGACGCTTCGGCGAACCGACGCGGCCGGTCTCACCGGTCGAGTACGGCGGGAAGTTGTAGTGGTGCAGGTAGCGCTTCTTCGTGACAGGCGACAGGGAGTCGATCTGCTGCTCCATCTTGAGCATGTTCAGCGTGGTGACGCCCAGGATCTGGGTCTCTCCGCGCTGGAAGATCGCCGAACCGTGAACGCGCGGGATGACCTGCACCTCGGCGTCGAGCGGACGGATGTCGGTGAGGCCACGGCCGTCGATGCGGATGCCCTCGCGGAGGACGCGTCCGCGCATGACGACCTTGGAGACCGACTTGTACGCCGCGGAGAACTGCGTGAGCACCTCTGCGGGAAGCGCACCGGCCTCGACCTTCTCGGTCAGGGCCACCTTGACGCGGTCCTTGAGGGCGTCGTCGGCGTTCTGGCGCTCGATCTTGTCGGCGATCTGGTAGACGTTCACCAGTTCGTCGTACGCGAGGCCGGCGACGTTGTCGTACGTCTCCTGCGAGTACGGCAGGAACACCGGGTAGTCGGCGATGGCCTTGGCAGCCTGCTCCGCGACGACGTTCTGCGCGGCGACGAGCTGCTTGAGGAACGGCTTCGCGGCCTCGAGGCCCTGTGCGACGACCTCTTCGTTGGGCTTGGTGGCGCCGGCCTGGATGAGGTTCCAGCTGCCTTCGGTGGCCTCGGCCTCGACCATCATGATCGCGACGTCTTCCTGGCCGTTCTTGTCCGTGATGACGCGACCGGCGACGACGATGTCGAAGACGGCCTCCTCCAGCTGCGACGCCTTCGGGAACGCGATCCACTGGTCTTCTGCAGCACCGTTGCCCGGGATGAGCGCGAGGCGCACCGCGGCGATCGGGCCGCTGAACGGCAGGCCGGAGATCTGAGTCGACATGGATGCGGCGTTGATCGCGAGAGCGTCGTAGAACTCGTCGGGAGCGATGCTCAGGACGGTGATAACGATCTGGACCTCGTTGCGCAGGCCGTCGACGAACGACGGACGCAGGGGCCGGTCGATCAGACGGCAGACCAGGATGGCCTCGGTCGACGGACGGCCTTCACGACGGAAGAACGAGCCGGGGATCTTGCCTGCTGCGTACGAACGCTCTTCGACGTCGACGGTCAGCGGGAAGAAGTCGAAGTTGTCCTTCGGGTGCTTGCTGGCGCTGGTCGCGCTCAGCAGCATGGTCTCCTCGTCGAGGTAGGCGGCGACGGCGCCCTGTGCCTGCTGTGCGAGGCGTCCGGTCTCGAACCGGACCGTGCGAGTGCCGAATCGTCCATTGTCCAGGACTGCTTCGGCGAACTTGATTTCGGGACCTTCCAAGAGGTCTTTCTCCTTTGTTTTACGTCGTCGCCCCGTATGGGCGGCGACTCCTCCATCGGAGCAGGGGAACAGGCAGATCGACACGGAAGTCCTCCGTGTACGTGCGGCTTCCTGCGCGCAGGACGATGTCCCGGCGCGGTTCTGTGCCCGTCTGGCCATCAGTAGAAATACACGGTTGCGCGCCTGTCAGAGCTGCCATTCGCATCCGGATACCACCACCGAGGACCAGCTCCTGCCAGCCTGCTCCGTTTGGTACTCAGTATTGAGTTTGCGGTCGGCATGCAGCCAACCACAAGAATCCTAGCAGGTGAGGCCGTTATTCCGGCAGCGGGAGCGCGAGCGTGGCGCGCGCGGCGGCGGCCAGCGCGTCGCCGTACGACGGCCCGTACGACGCGGCGTGCACGGCCAGTGGATGCAGCTGGTGCAGCGGGATGCGCTCCCGCCAGCCGGCGCGCAGCGGCCGGGCGGCGTCGTACCCCGCCGTGATCTCGTCGAGCAGCGGGGCGCCGAACAGGGCGAGCATGGCGAGGTCGGTCTCGCCGTGGCCGCCGTGGGCCGCCGGGTCGATGAGCACGCAGCCGCGCGCATCCCACAGCAGGTTGCCGTTCCACAGATCCCCGTGGATGCGGGCGGGAGGCTCACCGTCGTCGAGCTCGCCGGACGCGACCCGGTCGACGGCCTCCCTGATCACCGGCAGCTGCGCAGCGGACACGCCGCCGGCGTTCACCGCGATGTCCAGGTACGGCAGAACGCGGTCGCGCGCGTAGAACCGGCCCCAGGACGACTCGGCGGCGACCGGCAGCGGGCGCTTGCCGATGAACAGCGGGCCGTCCCAGCCGTCCGGCGCAGCACCGAACGCGGCGGCGCCCGCGGCGTGGGTCACCGAGAGGGCAGCGCCGAAGGCACGGGCGGCATCCGGGGTGGGGCGCGCCTCCTGGACGCGTTCGAGCACGATCCGGCCGGGGGCCACCTCCACGACGCCGACCACCCGCGCTCCGCCGGAGGGAGTCACGGCGGCGAGCCAGTCCAGGCCGGCGGCCTCCGCTTCGAAAAACAGCGGTGGCGCATCCGGCCTGGACTTCTCGACGGCGTCGGTCATGCACTGAACCTACTCGCGGGCGGGAGGAGCAGCAGGAGGACTAGTCCCCCTGGAACCCGCCGATCATCGAGGCGAAGTCGCCGTCGAGGGCGAAGGGATCCGTGATGCGCGACGAGCGGTCGGACGCGCTCACCAGCGTGGAGAACTCGCCGGCGGCGCGCTCGATGCGGTCGGGCAGCGCCTTGACCGTGTCCGCTCCGCTCCCCCAGTCCGCCGACGCCGCGTAGACCGAGGTCGGCACGACGACGCTGTGCAGGTAGGTGAACATCGGGCGCATCGCGTATTCGAGGGCGAGCGAGTGCCGTTCGGTTCCTCCGGTCGCGCCGATCAGCACGGGCATCCCGTCGAGCGCTGTCGGGTCGAGGATGTCGAAGAACGACTTGAACATCCCGCTGTAGCTCGTGGTGAAGATGGGCGTCACGGCGATCAGGCCGTCGGCTCCCGTCACCGTCTCGATGACGTCGGCGAGCGCGGGGCTGGGGAACCCGGCGAGGAGGTTGTTGGTCACGTCTTTCGCCACATCCCGCAGCTCGATCGTGGTCACCTCGACCTCGACGCCCTGCTCCTCCAGCCGGCGGACGGTCGCCTCGGCGAGCCGGTCGGCCAGCAACCTGGACGACGACGGCTGGCTGAGGCCGGCCGAGATCACGGCGATCTTCCTGGCGGTCATCACTTCACCTCCGAAACAGTGGATGCGGCGTCCGCGCCTGCTGCGTCGGCGTCGGCCACGAGCTCCGCGGCGTCGCGCTCGGCGACCATCGCGGCGTGGGTCGGGCCGTCCGGCACATGGGAGGGACGGTCTTTCGCGAACTCCTTGCGGAGCACGGGCACGACCTCCCCGCCGAGGATATCGAGCTGCTCCAGCACGGTCTTCAGCGGAAGGCCGGCGTGGTCCATCAGCCAGAGCTGGCGCTGGTAGTCGCCGACGTAGTCGCGGAAGCCGAGGGTGCGGTCGATGACCTCCTGGGGGCTGCCGACGGTCAGCGGCGTCTGCGAGGTGAACTCCTCGAGCGTCGGGCCGTGGCCGTACACCGGCGCGTTGTCGAAGTACGGGCGGAACTCTGCGACGGCATCCTGCGAGTTCTTGCGCATGAACACCTGACCGCCGAGGCCGACGATCGCCTGGTCGGCGGCGCCGTGACCGTAGTGCTCGAAGCGCTGACGGTAGAGGGCGATCATCTGCTGGGTGTGCGATGCCGGCCAGAAGATGTGGTTCGCGAAGAAGCCGTCACCGTAGTACGCGGCCTGCTCGGCGATCTCCGGGCTGCGGATGCTGCCGTGCCAGACGAACGGGGGCACGTCGTCGAGCGGGCGCGGGGTCGACTGGAAGCCCTGCAGCGGTGTGCGGAAGCGTCCCTCCCAGTCCACGAACTCCTCGGTCCAGAGCCGGCGCAGCAGCGCGTACTTCTCGAGCGCGAGCGGGATGCCCTGGCGGATGTCCTCGCCGAACCACGGGTACACCGGACCGGTGTTCCCGCGTCCGAGGGTGAGGTCCATCCGGCCGCCGGACAGGTGCTGCAGCATCGCGTACTCCTCGGCGATGCGTACCGGGTCGTTCGTGGTGATCAGCGTGGTGGCCGTGGAGAGGATGATGCGGCTGGTCTTGGCGGCGAGGTAGCTGTTGATGGCGACAGGGCTCGACGGGAAGAACGGCGGGTTGTGGTGCTCCCCCATCGCGAAGACGTCGAGGCCGACCTCTTCCGCGTGCTGGGCGATGGTGAGGACGTCCTGCAACCGCGAGGCGTCGGTCGGGGTGTGACCGGTGGTGGGGTCGGTGGTGATGTCGCCGACACTGAAGATTCCGAACTGCATTTCCGCTGCTCCCTATTTCAATGCGTTTGCATGGATATCGTCATCAACGGACGGTGTGCCCTGACTATTCCCGCGTCGTTTCAGCCACGTGATCAGCGCGACCACGCCGATCCCGATCAGTGTTCCCGCCGTGTTCGCGATGAGGTCGCGCACGTCGCTGTACCTGGTCGGCAGGAACAGCTGGATGAACTCGATGGTGCAGGTGGCGACGACGCCGATGAGCAGCGCGACCCACCACCTGCGCATCCCGAGCAGCAGGGTGAACAGCACGCCCATCGGCACGAACATCGCGATGTTCGCGGTGAACTCGACCCCGTTGTACGTGACCCAGGAGGTGGCGGGGAACCGCCCGATCTGCGCGATGACATCCCGGATGAACGTGTTCTGCTCCGAGTCCTGCGGCTGCGACGACAGGGTGATCCAGCCGACCGCGACCAGGTAGAGGGCCGTGACGATGCTGAGGACGGGATGGCGGCGGAGCATACCCCTATGCTGGCGCACCCGGCCGGGCGGCGCACGCGCCCCACCGCCTGCCCCTCCCCTCGGCCACAATGAATGCATGACCAGCGCCTTCCGCATCCCGATGACCGGCCGCGCGACCGACGAGGCCCATCGCGTCTCGAGCCCGCTCGAACTGCTGTTCGACCTGACCTTCGTGGTCGCCATTGCCCAGGTGGCGGCGCAGCTCGCGGAAGGCACTCTGCACGGGCACCTCTCCGCCGACATCGGGCCGTACCTGACCGTGTTCTTCGCGATCTGGTGGGCGTGGATGAACTTCACCTGGTTCGCGTCGGCATACGACACCGACGACGTGCCGTACCGGATCACGACGCTCGTGCAGATGGGCGGCGTCCTGGTGCTCGCCGCCGGGGTCCCGAGCGCGTTCGGCGGCGGCGACTTCACCGCCATCACGATCGGCTACCTGATCATGCGCGTCGGGCTGGTGAGCCAGTGGATCAGGGCCGGGATCGAGCATCCACAGGGCAGGGTGACGGCCTTCCGCTACGCGGCGGGGGTGTCGGCGGTGCAGGTGCTGTGGGTGTCCAGACTGTTCCTGCCTCCGGAGACCGGGCTGTGGACGTTCCTGATCGCGGCGGCCCTCGACCTCTCCGTCCCGATCTGGGCGGAGCGGACGGGCAAGACCTCCTGGCATCCGCATCACATCGCCGAACGGTACGGGCTGTTCACGATCATCGTGCTCGGCGAGTCGGTGTCCGCGTCGGCCATCGGGGTGCAGAAGGCGCTGGAGGCGAACGGCGTCTCGGTCACGCTGGTGGTGATCGCCTCCGCGGGACTGGTGCTGCTGTTCGCGCTCTGGTGGCTGTACTTCCTCGAGCCCGCGGCGGAGGGGCTGCGGTCGCGGCGCGGTCGCTCGTTCTACTGGGGCTACGGGCACTACCTCGTGTTCGCCTCGCTCGCTGCGCTCGGCGCTGGACTGGAGACGGCGGTGCAGCGCGGCTCGGAGGGCGGGGTCACGCTGTCCGACACGGTGGTGGAGTACGCGGTGGTCGTGCCCGTCGCGGTGTTCCTGGTGATGCTGTACGTGCTGCACAGACCGCTGGTGGACGAGGTGGTGGTGCGGCCGCTCAAGACCGGGATCGCCGTGGTCCTGCTGCTCGCCCTGCCGCTGGCGTCGCCGGTGATCGGGCTGATCGGCGTGGCCATCGGGGTGGCGGTGGTGGCGTCGGCGCTGGTGGCCGCCACGTTGGTCGACCGCGCGGTGGAGGCGCGGGCGGCGGCACGATAGACCGGGCGGCCCGGCGGTCGGTAGGCGAACCGGCCTAGCCTCCCACCACGGGCGCGAGCGGCGCAGGGGCGGCGGGCACTGCGGCACGCATCCTGCGCACGATGCCGAAGCAGATCAGTCCCTGGGCGACGATGTAGGTCAGCATGATCAGCGCGTCCACCTGCCACAGGGCGAAGCCGGGCAGGAACCTGTCGAGGCCGAGCAGGCTGTCCGAGACGACGAAGCAGGCGGCACCGACCGCGATCCAGCTGTTGCAGGCGGCCCCGGATGCGCCGAGCGCGACGAGGGCGAGCCCGTACGCCGCCAGCGGCACGAGCAGCACGCCGGCGTGCGGGGCGAGCACGCCGAGCAGCGCGGCGAACCAGAGCAGGTAGACGGCGACCCACCACGGCGGCCTGCGCACGCGCATCCTGCGCCAGAACAGCACGACGTACGCGAGATGCGCAAGCAGGAAGAAGCCGAGGCCGATCACGAAGCCGGGGCCCACATCCATCAGGGACACGTCGCCCAGCCAGCCGAAGAGGACGGCCAGCGAGCCGAGCACAGCCACCTCGCCGCGACGCACCGGCAGAGCCCAGAGCAGGCAGACCAGCAGCACCGGCATCAGCAGCGGCTTGGTCAGGGCGACGAGCTGCTCGGCGCCGGGCAGGACGCCGGAGAGCAGCACGGACAGGAGATGGAGGACGCCGACGACGATGTACGGCACGAACCGGGAGGCCACGGCACGACTCTAGTGGGCGGGGTGGCGGTCTAGTGGGCGG